>JAEWEI010000459.1 GCA_023389545.1 Actinomycetes bacterium
GCCCAGGCCGGCTCGCGTGCGCCATGCGACCAGCCTCAGCGTCATCGTCCATCGCGCACCCCCCGCGCCCGCGCCCCAGACGCGGTTCCCCCTGCCTCCAGGAGAACTCACGCGAGCGGATGCGGCCTGCGCAGCGGGGTCCGGATCACGCTGCCGCAGGTCGGGGCGTCAGCCGCGGAACCGCTCCGCGCGCTCCACGACCCGGCCGGTGCGGGACGCCTCATCCCACTGGTAGACGGTGGCGCCGGAGATGAGCACCCGCTCGGCGCGGGACGTGAGGTCGAGCGGGTCTCCGGACCAGACCACCACGTCGCCGTCCAGCCCTGGCGCGAGCGAGCCAATCCGGTCCTCGAGGCCGAAGAACGACGCGGGGTTGACGGTCAACGCCTCGAGCGCCGTCTGGCGTGGCAGCCCGTCCTTGACGGCCAGCGCCGCCTGGTGGACCAGGAAGTTGATCGGCACGACGGGGTGGTCGGTGGTGATCGCCACCCGCACGCCGGCCGCGGCGATGGTGGCCAGGTTGGCGATCGCCCGATCCCGCAGTTCGACCTTGGAGCGGCTGGTGAGCATCGGGCCGAAGATCACGGGCACGTCGCGCTCGGCGAGCACGTCCGCGATCTTGTGCGCCTCGGTGCCGTGGTTGACCACCAGGCGGTAGCCGAACTCGTCGGCGAGGCGCAGGGCCGTCGCGATGTCGTCGTGGCGGTGGGTGTGCTGGTCCCAGACGAGCTCGCCGTCGAGCACCCGGGCGAGGACCTCCAGGGCCAGGTCGACGGCGAACGGCTCGTCCTTCGCGGCGGCGGCCGCCCGGGCCGCCCGGTAGTCCTGCGCGCGGGTGAACGCCTCCCGGATGACCAGGGCGACGCCGAGCCGGGTCGAGGGGAGCTGCTTCTTGTCCCCGTAGACCCGCTTGGGGTTCTCCCCGAGCGCCGACTTGACGCTGACGGAGCCGCTGATCACCTGCTCGTCGACGGTCCGACCGCCCCAGGCTTTGAGCGCCACGCTCTGCCCGCCGATGGGGTTGCCCGATCCCGGCTTGACGACGATGGCTGTCACTCCGCCCGTCAGCGCGTCGCGGAACCCCTCGTCGTCGATGTCGATCGCGTCGATGGCCCGCACGGCGGCCTGGTTGGGGCCCGTCATCTCGTTGACGTCGTTGCCCTCGACCCCGACGCCCTCCTCGGAGATCCCCACGTGGCCGTGCCCCTCGACGAAGCCCGGAAGGACCCAGCGGCCCGTCGCGTCCACGACTTCGGCCTCGGGGGGGATGGGCACGTCGGCGCCGACGGCCACGATGCGCCCGTCCTCGATCAGCACGACGCCACGCTCGATTGGCGGGGCGGACACCGGGACGACGAGGCCCCCGGTCACGGCGACGACGGGTCGGGAGGGGCGCGGCTGTGAGTTCATCGGTCCACGGTACGGCGCGTCCCGCGGCCGGCCGAGGCCGACGTCACACCGCGCGCGGTCGTGGGAGGGGCATGACGCAGGCGTACCCTTCAAGCACGGATCCCTCTGGACGCGGCGGCCCCCTCGCCGCGGGGCTCCGCTCTGCAACGACACCCGGGCCCCGCCCGGAGTCTGGTGACTCATGAGCATCAGCTCGCCTGCACGCACCCGTCAGTCCCACCGCGTTCCCGCGTCCCCGCTATGCGTCCATCCCGACTCGTGGTTCGGCTCGACGCCGGCCCACCCGGAGTCGGCCGTGCGGCTGGAGCTGGCCTCTGGCGCCTCCGCCAGCCCTGTCGGTGGCGCGTGGTGGCCGTGGAGCAGGAACCTCGCCGCCCAGGCGCCGCAGCTGCTCACCGCGGTGGGCTCGGCTTGCGGCTCGCGCGTGGTGCACGTGGTGTACGACCGTGGGAGCTGGGGGCCTGTCCCGCACCGCCTGCCGGTGGGCGACAGGTACGTCAAATGCGGGTGGTTCGACTTGGCGGACCCGCACCAGGTGTCGCTGCGGTTGTACGACGGCCGGCGGCTGGTCCTCTTGGTGGTCCCGCCGGACACGGGCAGGCGCACGGCGCTGCGCGCGATGCACCAGGCGGCAGACCCCCACAACCGGCTCTCCCCCGGGCAGATCCTTCCCCGCTGACCTGGGACTCTGGCACCGGCAGCGCAAGTCGTGTACTGTGACAAAGGATTTGCAGTGCTTGGATGTCATTATTCGTGCCGGTTCACGGCACGCGTTCCCACAAGGGGCGGACGACGAACACCGTAATCACCTGGTCCCGTTAATTCTGCGGGGTCGTCCGTCTTACCTCTTGAGGAGAACAACATGGCTACTGGCACCGTGAAGTGGTTCAACGCCGAAAAGGGCTTCGGCTTCATCGCCCCCGACGACGGCGGCGCCGACGTCTTCGCGCACTACTCGGCCATCGCGAGCAGCGGCTACCGCTCGCTCGACGAGAACCAGAAGGTGCAGTTCGACGTCACGCAGGGCCCCAAGGGCCCGCAGGCCGAGAACATCACGCCGCTCTGATCGAGCGCGCCTGACTCACAAGAACGCCCCGGCCGGGAACGGCCGGGGCGTTCTTGCGTCCCTGACACGCCTCAGTCGCCCGCGCCCGTCGACGCGGCGGCTTGCGCAGGCGCGTCCCAGAGCCTGATCTGACGGCGCTGCCCCTCCAGCAGGTCGGCGGCGTCGATCGTCACCTCGATGATCTCTCCCCCGCCCCGGATGCTGACCACAAGGTCGTGATCTGGCGAGGCGGGCGCCAGGCGCATCAGCCACGACGACCGGGCCGACGTCCGGGAGACCCCACGCACCGAGCGCGGCTCATGCACCGGCGTCGCGAGCGCCAGCCCGGGCTGCCGGGCCAGGACAACGACGCTGTGCTCGGACGGGTCCTCGCCCGGCTCCCCCGTGAGGATCTGCACATCCGTCGCCCGGATCGGCGACCCCGGCGGCTCGAGCACGATCACCAGGTACTCCACCTGGGCGTTCCACACCCACACCGGCCCCACCACGTAGGACATCCCCTCGATCTGCCCCGCGAGCTGAACCCGCGCGACACATCCCGGCACCACCGTCTCAGCCGGCTCCAACTCGTCGTCGTCCACCGCGCCCCCGTCCCTCGCCCCCTCGGCGGACAACCGCCCCTGCTCCACCGAACACCGGGGGGCGACGGGCGGCAACCGGTCGACAGCGGGTGGACACCGGCGGGCCAGCGGGGCGCCCGCTGGGCCACGACGCCTACAGTCGGGGCATGAGCATCACCCCGAGCGCGGAGTCGACCCGCCTCGACCGCTGGCTGTGGTGCGCGCGGTTGTTCCGCACGCGCGCGCTCGCGGCGGCCGCCTGCAGGTCGGGCCATGTGCGGATCAACGGCGCCCATGCCAAGGCGGCGTCCACCGTCCGGGCCTCCGACGAGATCCGGGTGCGGGGCGACGGCCGCGAGCGGATCGTCGTGGTCACGCAGGTCATCGTGAGGCGCGTCGGCGCCGGGGTGGCCGCCGAGTGCTACGACGACCACACCCCGCCGCCCCCGCCGCCCGAGGAGACACCGGGGGTGCCGGTCCGCGACCGCGGCGCCGGGCGGCCCACCAAGCGTGAGCGACGACTGCTCGAGCAACTCCGCGGCCGCTGACAGGCGCCGCGGGGCGCCGCGCGGTGACGGACAATGGACCCGGTCGCGGCGCCCGCCGCCGGCCATGCGCGCCGGGTCGCTCGATCTGGGGCGCCGTCCGTGGAATCCTCGAGGCGATCCCGGGGTTCTCGTCCCACGAGAGCACCGTCCTTTGCCCGACGAGCAGAAGGCCCACTGTGAACCAGCCCCGCATGAACGTCGAGTCCTTCAACCTCGACCACCGCACCGTCGCCGCCCCCTACGTGCGGCTCGCCGACACGAAGGTCCTCCCCGGCGGGGACGTCATCACCAAGTACGACGTGCGGTTCTGCCAGCCGAACGTCGACCACCTGGAGATGCCGTCGCTGCACTCGCTCGAGCACCTCATGGCGGAGCACTCGCGCAACCACAGCGACCGGGTCATCGACATCTCGCCGATGGGCTGCCAGACGGGCTTCTACGTGATCCTGCAGGGCGAGTGGGAGTACGACGCAGTGCTCGACCTGGTGCAGGCCACTCTCGAGGACGTCCTCGCGGCCACCGAGGTGCCCGCCGCGAACGAGGTGCAGTGCGGCTGGGCGGCGAGCCACACGCTCACGGGCGCGCAGGCCGTCGCGCGCGACTTCCTCGCGAAGCGGGACGAGTGGGCCCAGGTGACCGCATGATCGCGATCGACGCCATCATCGTCACGGCGATGCCGGACGAGTCGGCGCCGTTCGTCGAGCGCGCCGACTTCGTGGGGCAGCCCGCGCAGGTCGGGCACGCGGTGCACCGGGCACTGTCATTCGACGGGCACGGCGTGCTGCTCGTGCAGTGCGGCATCGGCTTGGTCAACGCCGCGACAGCGGCCGCCGTCGCCCTCAACGGCACCAAGGCGCACGTGCTGATCAGCGCCGGCTCGGCCGGTGGCATCGGCGCGACAGTGCAGGTCGGCGACGTGGTGGTCGGCTCCGAGTATGTGTACTCCGGCGCTGACGCACGGGCCTTCGGCTACACGCTCGGCCAGGTGCCGGGTATGCCTGCCGTGTACGCGGGAGACGACGCGCTGCTCAAGACGGCCGCGAACGCCGACGTGCCGGACCTTCGCGTCCTGACCGGGACCATGATCTCGGGTGACACGTTCATCGACGCGACGATGGTCGACGCGATCCGCGCGTCCTTCCCCGACGCGCTCTCCACCGACATGGAGTCGGCCGCACTCGCGCAGACCGCCCACCTGTACGGGACGCCGTTCCTCTCGGTGCGCGGCATCTCCGACCTGTGCGGGCCCGCGGCGGACTCGGACTTCCTGCAGCACGTGGACGACGCCGCCGAGCGCTCGGCGCGGGTGGTCATCAACTCGCTGGCGGAGATCACCTCGCGGTACTGACCGACACGGGCGCGGTCAGATCCGGACGACGCCCTCCACACAGCCCACGCAGTCGCCACCGACCCAGACGTCCTGCCCATCCGCCTGCACGTGCACGCGCCCGTCGCGCTGCAACGCCGTGCCCTGGCGCACCCGGTAGGACGACGGGGCGAGCCCCGCGCCGATGAGCCACTGGCCGAACGCGGCGTTGAGGCTGCCCGTGACCGGGTCCTCGACGACACCCAGCTCGGGGATGAACGCCCGCACCTCGAAGTCGACCTCCGGGTCGCCGCGGTGCGGGCCGATCACCCCGAGCGGGGTGTCGCCCATCGCGGCGACGTCGGGGGCGAGTCCCAGCACCGTGTCCGCGGAGTCGAGCAGCAGCCCGGCCCACCCGGGCCCGTTGTCGACCCACTGGTGGCCCCGCACCTGCTGGGCGCTGAGCCCCAGGCTCGCGACGGCCCGCCGCAGGGTGTGCTCGTCCAGCGGGCCCGTGCGCAGCAGTGGCGGGGCGGCGAACGCCAAGCGGGGGCCCGTCCGACGGATCCGCACGAGGCCCGCCTCGCACTCCTGCACCACGACGCCGTCGTGCTGCGAGCAGCCGCCCGCCGCGAGCCACGCGTGGCATGAGCCGAGCGTGGGGTGCCCCGCGAACGGCAGCTCGCCTCCGGGGGTGAAGATCCGCAGCCGGTAGTCGGCGGCCGGGTCGGTGGGCGGCAGCACGAAGGTCGTCTCCGACAGGTTGGTCCAGCGGGCGAACGCCGCCATGTCGGCGTCGGAGATCCCCCGGGCGTCGAGGACGACGGCCACCGGGTTGCCCTGGAACGGCGCGGCGGTGAACACGTCGACCTGGGCGAAGGGACGATCTGAGGCGAGGGCCATGCCACGTACCGTGCCACACGCCGGGCCGTGCTGGCGCGGATCACCCCGAGCGCGTCAGCCGCACGTGTGCGACGGAGGCCGATGCGACGAGCTCGGTGCACGTGTAGTCGCGCGCCACCGGGTCGATCCCGGCGAAGAGCCGCGCGCCGTCGCCCAGCAGCAGCGGCACCAGGGCCACGTGGAGCTCGTCCACGAGCCCCGCCCGCAGGTATTGCTGGATGGTCTCCGCTCCCCCGCCGAGCCGGACGTCGAGCCCTTGGGCGGCCTCGAACGCCCGCACCAGCGTGGACTCGATCCCGTCCACGACGAAATGGAAGGTGGTGCCGCCCTCCATGGCGAGGGGCGCACGCGGGTAGTGGGTCAGCACGAACACGGGGTGGTGGAAAGGCGGGTCCTCGCCCCACCAGCCGGTCCACTTGTCATCAGGCCACGGACCGCGCACCGGGCCGAACATGTTGCGCCCCATGATGGTGGCGCCGATCCCCTCGGCTCCCTGGACGATGAAGTCCGCGTCCACGCCGACGCTGCCGCCCTCTCTGTCGAGCATCGCGCGACCAGGGCGGGTGGCGAACACCCACTCGTGCAGCAGCTCCCCGCCCACGCCCAGCGGGTGCAGCTCGTCCTGGCCGGGGCCGGCGCCGTAGCCGTCGAGCGACATCGAGAAGTTGTGCACGCGCAGTTTCGGCATGGCCGCTCCAGCCGTCGAGTTCACGCCCTACCTCGATCTTGCGCCTTCTGGTGGCGGGCGGCCAGCGTGCGGGGCCGCGCCCGGCGTCAGGCGAGCCCGCCGACGTGCAGGCCCTGCCCCCGCAGCACGTCCACTCCGGCGGGCGGCTCTGTGCCCTCCAGGTCCACGCCCAGCAGGGCGGGCAGCTCGGCGAGCGGGGTGATGTCGGTCACGGGGTTCCCACCGAGCCACAACTCGTCGAGCGCGCTGAACCCCGTGAAGCGCGCCGCGTCATCGATGCGGTTGCCGGCGATGTCGAGCATCACGAGTGCTGGCAGCCCGCCCAGCGGCGCGGGGTCCGTCACGCGGTTCCCCGACACCGTCAGGCGGTTGAGCTCGCCCAGGCTCGCGAGCGGCGACACGTCGACGATGCCGTTGCCGCTCACGTCGAGGGTGCTCAACCGGCCCAGCCCGGCAAGCGGCGTGAGGTCCACCACGGCGTTGCGCGCGAGGCCGAGGTGGCGCATGCCCGACGCGGAGGCGAGCGGGCCGAGGTCGCGGATGTGGTTGTCGGACAGGCCCACGTCCTGCAGCGGGAGCCCTCGCAGCGGCTCGAGATCAGCCACCTGGTTCTGCGTGAGCTTGAGCCCGCTGAGGACGCTCAAACTGCTCAGCGGGGTCAGGTCCCGCACGTCGTGGCCGGTCAGATCCAGGGTCGCGAGGTTCGGCAGGGACTCGATTCCTGCCAGGCTCTGGATGCGGGCGGGCTGGTCGGCGGCGCCCGCCTCGCAAGTGAGGCTGCGCACCTGCGACAGCGCCGCACGCGAGACCCTCGCTGATGGGTCCGCCGTGCCGGTGGCCAGGGCCACGCACGCCGCGAGCTGGGGGTCCGCGAAGACCTCGCGCATGGCGAGCCGAGGGGCCCACTGGTACCAGGCGCCCGCGCCGGCGGCGGCCACAGCCACGCCGAGGATGACGACAGCGGCCCGCGCCACCCAGCGGGGCCGGGTGCGGACCGGGCCCCCGTCCGCGCCAGGCGCGGTGCGGGCGCCGGGCGCGCCAGATGCGGCTGGCTCGGTGGGAGCGGTGGGCCACCGCAGCCATGAGCGGTCGAACGCCGCCGCTGCGAGCAGCGCCCCGACAGCCACCAGGGAGATCCCGCGGAACAGGTCGTCATTGGCGACCAGCGACAGCGACGGCACGAGCCGCGCCGTGCGCCACGCGCTCAGCAGCGACGACATCGCGAAGAACCCGCAGGTGAGGACCAGCAGGCCCACCGAGGCGAGGGCCAGGACGCGTCGGTAGGCGCTGCGGCTGCGGGCCATCGCCACGCCCGCCAGGGCCAACGCGGAGCCTGCCAGCACCCAGCCCCAGGGCGCGAGCCCGTAGCCGGAGACCACGAAGATGCGCCAGTGGATCGTCGCGAGGCGCAGCGAGAGGAACCGCAGCTCGGCCGCGAGCACCAGGCCGGCCACAGCGAGCGCCGATCCGCCGACCACCAGGGCAACGCCCCGGCGGCCACGGTCGGTCTCCGAGGTGGTGAGCAACAGCACTGGTGATATGCCGAGCACCAGCACCAGCACTCCGAGCGGGCGGCTGGCGCTCGACCCCATGAGCTGCGCCGCCACGGGCAGTGCCGCCAGCCCCACGATCCCCGCCACCACGAACCAGACCCACTGACGTTGACGCATCCGTCGAGTATCGGGGCGCCGGCGACCACCCGGAGGGGTGGACGTGACATTCCGCCAAACGGGCTACTCTCACAGCCGGGCGATCGGGCGATCGGTCCCCGTTCGAGGCAATCCCGGTTCAGCCCTGCGCGTTCGCACGGCTTCTGCGACGAGCGAGGCACACAGCTCCATGATGGGCGCACACCATGCCGCCACCGGCGCGGCGGCCTGGGTGGCCGTCGCCGGCACTGTCCCGTACACGCTGGGCTGGTACCCGGTGTCGAGTTCAGGGCTGCTCGTCGGCTCGGTGGTGTGCGCCGGCGCCGCGCTGCTGCCCGACGCCGACCACCACTCCGGGACCATCAGCCAGTCGCTGCCGCCGCTGTCCCGCTGGGTGACGCGCGGCGTCTCCGCGGTGTCCGGCGGCCACCGCAACGGCACCCACTCGCTGCTGGCCGTCCCGGTCGCGACCGGGGGCGCGATGCTCCTGGGGTTGATCGGCGTGCACAGCGAGACGTTCGGCCGGATCGCCATCGGCGCGGGGCTGTTGTCCGTGTTGCTGGTCGCCTACGCGCTCAAGGCGTTCCGGCTGACCAAGGAGAGCACCTGGCTGCGGTCCTGGGTGCTCGCGATCTCCATCTCGGTGGCGGTCACCCTGTTCTCGTCGAGCCGCTGGGAGTGGCTTCCTGTCTGCGTGGGGCTGGGCGTGAGCGTGCACATCGTCGGGGACATGCTCACCAAGGGCGGCGTCGCGCTGCTGTGGCCGTGGGAGCCGCGCCCGCCCCGGTGGTGGTCGCGGACCCCGGGGCTCAACCGGGTCTGGCAGCGCGGCGGCAACATCGGCCTGCCGATCCTGGGCCGCACCGGCTCGGCCCGCGAGTGGGCGTTCGCGATCCCCGTGTCGCTCTACGCGGGCTACGGCGCCGTGGCCGCCATGGTGGGCATGCTGGACTAGCCGCCACGACGCCCGTCAGAGCAACGCCGCGCCCGTCAGAGCGCCGCCGCGCCCGTCGTGTCCGGGTCGCCGCGGTCCGGCGCCACGGCCAGCCGCGCGCCGGGGATCGCGTCCAGCAGCTCGCGGGTGTACTCCTCGCGCGGATGGTCGAACACCTCGTCGGTGGTGGCCGACTCGACGATGCGGCCGTCCTGCATGACGCACACCTCGTCGGCGATCTGCCGCACCACTGCCAGGTCGTGCGTGATGAACAGGTAGGTCAGCCCCAGTTCCGTCTGCAGGTCGTTGAGCAGCGTCAGCACCTGGGCCTGCACCAGCACGTCGAGGGCGGAGACGGCCTCGTCGCACACGATCATCTCGGGCTCCAGGGCCAGGGCGCGCGCGATGGCGATGCGCTGCCGCTGCCCGCCGGACAGCTCGTTGGGGAACCGGCGCATGGTCGAGGCCGGCAGTGCCACCAGGTCCAGCAGCTCGCGCACCCGGGCCTCCCGCGTGCGCTTGTCGCCCACGCCGTGGATGCGCAGCGGCTCCTCGATGGTGCGGTAGATGGAGTACATGGGGTCCAGGGAGCCGTACGGGTTCTGGAAGATCGGCTGCACGCGGCGCCGGAAGTCGAACAGCCGCCGCCGGTCGAGTGTGCTCACGTCGGTGCCGTCGACGAGCACCCGCCCGCTGGTGGGCTCGAGCAGGTTGAGCACGATCTTGGCGACTGTGGACTTCCCCGAGCCGGACTCCCCCACCAACGCCATGGTGGTGCCGCGCGGGATGGCGAACGTGACGTCGTCCACGGCGGTGAGCTCGCGGGTTGCGCCCGGGCGGCCACCGGGCAGCCGGAAGACCTTGGTGAGGTGCTCGACGCTGACGATGTCGTCGCGGCGGCTCGGCCCGTCGGCGGCGTCAGCCTGCGTGAGCAGCTCCGAGGAGCGCACACCCCGCTCTTTCGCGCTCTGGATGCGGCGCGAGGCGAGCGACGGCGCCGAGGCCACGAGCCGCCGCGTGTACGGGTGGCTGGGGTCCGCGAGGATCTCGCGGGCGGGCCCGGACTCGACGACCTTCCCCCGGTACATCACCACCAGGTGGTCGGCCCGCTCGGCGGCCAGCCCCAGATCGTGCGTGATGAACAGCACGGCGGTGCCGAGTTCCCGGGTGAGGCCCTGCAGGTGGTCCAGGACGGTGCGCTGCACTGTGACGTCGAGCGCCGAGGTGGGCTCGTCGGCGATGAGCAGCTGGGGGCGCGCGGCCAGCCCGATGGCGATGAGCGCGCGCTGCAGCATCCCGCCGGAGAACTGGTGCGGGTACTGCTTGGCCCGCCGGG
>JAEWEI010000462.1 GCA_023389545.1 Actinomycetes bacterium
GGACCGAAGCCCGGATGAGCAGCATCGACCACGACGTGAGCGCGACCCCGACCCCCACGATCGCGACCATCGCCGCCGAAGCAGGGGTGTCGGTGCCCACGGTGTCCAAGGTGCTCAACGGCCGCCCCGACGTCGCCGCCGAGACCCGCGCCCGCGTCGAGGCCGCCCTCGCGCACCACCGCTACCAGCGCCGCCGCAGCCGCACGCCCTCCGGCCCACGGCTGCTCGACCTCGTGTTCCACGAGCTCGACTCGGCGTGGGCCACCGAGATCATCAAGGGCGTCGAGCAGGTCGCCGGGCCGGCCCGGGTCGGCGTGGTGCTGTCCGACCTGGGCGGCGCGCACCGCCCACGCCAGGAATGGCTCGACGACCTGCTCGCCCGCCGCCCCCTCGGGGTCATCCTCGTGATGTCCGACCTCGAGCCGGCCCAACGGCGCCAGCTCGAGTCGCGCGCCATCCCGTTCGTCGTGGTCGACACCGCGGGCGAGCAGCCCGCCGGCATCCCCACCGTCGGCTCCCAGAACTGGAACGGCGGCCTCGCCGCGACCCGGCACCTGCTCGGCCTCGGCCACCGCCGCATCGCCGTCATCGCCGGCCCCACGGACGTGCTGTGCAGCCGCGCGCGCATCGACGGGTACCGCACCGCGCTCGACGAGGTGGGCGCGCCCGTCGACCCCGGGCTCGTGCGCCACGGCGACTTCTTCGTCCGCGGCGGGTACCAGCACGGCCTCGACCTGCTCGGCCAGCCGGACCGGCCCACCGCGATCTTCGCCGGATCCGACCTGCAGGCGCTCGGCGTCATCCGCGCGGCCCGCGAGCTCGGCCTGCGCGTGCCCGAGGACCTGTCGGTGGTGGGCTACGACGACCTGCCCCTCACCGAGTGGATCGGCCCGCCGCTGACCACCATCCGCCAGCCGCTGCGGGAGATGGCCGGCACCGCGACCCGCCTGGTGCTGAGCCTGGCGCGCGGGGAGACGCCGGCGAACCAGCGGATCGACCTGGCCACCGAGCTCATCGTCCGGGAGAGCACCGCCCGGCTGCCCGGCGCCTGAGACGCGCAGCCTCGGCGCCCAAAAGCCCCACGGGACCCCGCCGCCGTCTCTAGCATCCGGACATGAGATCCCTCGCAGCCGCCTCTGCCCTCTCTCTGCTGGTCAGCCTCCTGGTGATTGGCATGACTCTGTACGCCGCCTACTGGATCGTCCGGCGAGCAGTGCGCGACGGGATCCTCGACGCTCGCGGCGACCGCACGCCGCCCACCTCTTGAGGCAGCGGCGCTCCTACGAGCGGAACAGCACGGGCTGCTCACTGGCGGCCGCCTCGCGGTCCAGCAGCCGCTGCTTGACCGCGAGCCCGTACCGGAACCCGCCGAGCCCGCCGTCGGAGCGCAGCACTCGGTGGCACGGCACGAACAACGCGGCGGCGTTCATGGCGCACGCCGCGGCGGCCGCCCGCACGGCCGAGGGGTGGCCTGCGCGGGCCGCGTAGGCCGAGTACGTGACGCGCTCGCCGGGCGCGACCTGCCGCAGCACGTCCCATGCGCGCATGCGGAACTCCCCCGACCGCTGGCGGACGGCGATCGTGGCGGGCGCCTCGAGGTCGCCGTCGTAGAACGCGGCGACAGCGCCGAGCGCGGCCCTGGCCGCGTCGCCCCGGGGGGCCGGCCCCGACCACGTCACCTCGCCGGGCGCGGGGCGCAGGGCCGGGTGCACGAGCGCGACAAGGGACCCGACGTCCTCGGTCCAACCGGAGGCGAGGACGTCGCCGTCGTCGAGCAGGACGGTGAACGCGCCGTCTGGCGTGACGGTCGTCGCGGCGGTGGCGGTCATGGGGCTCTCCTCTCAGGGCGGGCGGCCTCGGCGGCCCGCCACAGGTGCATCGCGGCATATGAGCGCCACGGCGCCCACGCGGCGGCATGGCGTGCGAGCACCCGGTGGCTGGCCGCCGCCGGGCCGTCGTCCTCGAGCACGCCGACGGCACGCGCGCCAGCGACCAGCGCGACATCGCCGTCGAGCCACGCGTCGGGATCGCCGAGCACGCGCATGGCGATGTACGCGGCGGTCCACGGGCCGATCCTCGGGCGGGCCACGAGCGCGGCGCGCAACGCCTCCGGGTCGGCGCCGACATGGACATCGAGGCTGCCGTCGTCCAACGCCTGGGCTGTCGCCAGCACGGCGCGCACCGCCTGGCGCGGGAGCCGCAGGGGCCGCGCCGGGTCCAGGTCCTCGCCGGGCTCCGGCACTCCCGCGATGATCTGGGCGGGCGTGGGGAAGATCCTGTCGAGTCCGGGGACGCCCGAGGCGTAGGGGTCCCCCACGTGGGCGGCGAGGCGGCCCAGGTGGGTGCGGGCGGCGGGGACGGAGATCTGCTGCCCGATGAGTGCCCGCACCACGAGCTCATGCGGTTCCACCGCGCCGGGGACGCGGATCCCCGGGGTGTCCGCGATCAGCGGGGCCAGACGGGAGTCGCCCCCGAGGGCGTTGTCGATGGCAAGCGGATCGGCGTCCAGGTCGAGCACGCGCCGCACGCGGGCGACGGCAGGGACGACATCGGCCAAGGAGGCGAGCTCGAGCCCTGCGCGCAGCCGCCACCCGCCTGCCGTCGGCGTCGCGACGACCTCGATCGCGCCGGGGCCGTGCGGGAGCGTCAGCGTGCGCGCGTACCGCAGCGGTCCGTCGCCGCTGACGTCGGCCGTCTCCACCCCTCGTACCGCGCGGACGGCCAGGAACCCGAAGACGCCTGGCGCGTCGAATGGCTGCCGCACGGGCAGGTCGAGGTCGAGTCGCACCGGCGCGCCGGGGGCGGTCATCCCCGCCACGGGGTGGGCGTCAGCCGCCACGCCGGCGCGTGCGCGCAGCTCACTCGGCCGCGCCGCGAAGACTTCTTGGACTGTGTCGTTGAACTGCCGGATCGAGCCGAAGCCCGCGGCGAATGCCACCTGCGCCATCGGCAGGCCGGTGCCGGCCAGCAGCGACCGGGCAGTCTGGGCCCTGCGTGCCCGGGCGAGTGCGAGCGGACCCGCGCCGAGCTCGGCCACCATCAGCCGGTGGACGTGCCTGGCCGTGTAGCCCAGCCGCGCCGCCAGGCCGTCGACGCCCTCCCGGTCGACGACGCCGTCCGTGATCAGCCGCATCGCGCGGGCGGCCAGGTCGCCTCGCAGGTCCCAGTCCGGCGTGCCAGGCGCGGCCTCCGGCAGGCAGCGCTTGCAGGCGCGGTAGCCAGCGCCATGCGCGGCGGCCGATGTGAGGTAGAAGGTGACGTTCCGCGGCGCCGGGGTGCGGGCCGGGCACGAGGGCCGGCAGTAGATCCCGGTCGATGAGACCGCGGTGTAGAACTGCCCGTCGAACCGGGTGTCGCGCGCGTCGATCGCCCGGTAGCGCTCGGCGAACAGCGGATCGCCCCACGCGCATCGGGCCGCGTCGACGCGCGGGCCTCCGTGACTGCTCATGCGTCCATCCTCCCCCGGCCGCGGAGAGTGGTCTGGCGGATTTCGGACCTCACCGTGGGGCCCGGCTGGCGGTGCAGCCCGGTTCCGGATGCGTCCCGCGGGCTCCTTGTTACGTTGGCGGCACGACCGACAGCCGCTCGGCGCCGGCCGTCCTTCCGACGTGATCGGAGTGCCGACGATGACCGACAACCCGCTGCGTGGGCTCACCACCATCAGCTTCTGGGCCCCGGATGTCGCCGCGGCCGCCGCCTGGTACAGCGAGCTGCTCGGCGTGGAGCCGTACTTCGTGCGGCCCGACGCCCCAGCGCCCCCGCAGTACGTGGAGTTCCGCATCGGCGACTACCAGCATGAGCTCGGGATCATCGACTCCTCTTTCGCCCCGCCCCGGTCCAGCGACGACCCGGGCGGCGCCGTCGTGTACTGGCACGTCGACGACCTGCGGCAGGTCTACGACGATCTGCTGGCACGGGGAGCGACTCCCTTCCAGGAGCCCACGCC
>JAEWEI010000083.1 GCA_023389545.1 Actinomycetes bacterium
CGTCGCCCCGTCACTACGTTCTCGATGCCCGCCGGACGAAGCGAGGACGACATGCCACTCCCAGCACGCCCGCCGAGCCCTGTCGCGACCGGCCCGGGGCGGTCCGCTCGGGTGGCGGCGCACCGCCGCGTCGCCCTCGTCGCCGGCGCCCTGACCCTGCTGCTGCTGTGCGCGGTCGCCTGGCCGATCGCCACCCGCATGATGTTCGACGCGCACGCCGTGTCCGGGTGGGCCGTGGTGCAGGGCGACCTCGGTGGCGAGGTGCGGGCCGTGCACGACTCCGACCCGAACGGCCCGACATTCGCCCTGGACGTGGCCGCCGACCAGGCCGCGCCCGGCCAGCGGGTGGCTGTGCGCTACGACCCGGACGACATGCAGCGCGTGGTCCCGGCGGCGAGCTCGGTGTGGAGCGTCCCATTGGCGGCCGGCCTGGCCCTCGTACCGGTGCTGGCCGCCGTGACGCTCGGCGCAGCCGTGAGAGGGCGCTGACCTCAGCGCCCGGGCGCCACCACCCCGAGCTCGCGCACCAAGTACAGGAACGCGCGGGCGTAGGGGTGCTCGCGGACCTCATGGGCCAGGCGGTCCCAGTCGACCTGCTCGCGCAGGGCCCGGGCGATCGGCAGCAGCCGGGTGTAGTCGCAGAAGTGCTCGCCCAGCACCCGCAGCTTCGCTGACAGCACGTCCGTGGCGTCCATGACCGGCATGCGCACGGCCAGCACCTCGATGACGTCGGAGCGGGCCAGCATCTCGGGGGTCACCGGCTCACCGACCATCCGGAAGATCACATCCACCAGGGCGCCCCGCCGGTAGGCCTTGAACAGCCAGTCCTCGGCCGGCTCCCGCACGTCGAGGCCCGCGGCCGTGATCACCGCCTTGGCGCGCTCGACGTCCGCCTCGGCGATGGCGAAGTCCGCGTCGTGGCTGGGCTCCGGCGCCCCACGCGCCCACGCCGCGTACCCGCCCACCAGGGCGAACGGGATGCCCGCACGGGTCAGCGCGACGGCGGTGCGGCGCAGGCCGTCCTGCAAGTCTCCGCGCGGCCCGCCCTCCGGTTCGACGCCGTCCGTCATGAGCCGTGTGTACACGACGGCGCGCGCCCGCGCAGCGTGGACAGGACAATCGAGCCGATGCGCCTCGCGACCTTCAACATCCTCCACGGACGCTCGCCGAGCGACGGCCGGGTGGACCTCGACCGCCTCCGCGCGGCCGTGCGCGCCATCGACGCGGACGTCCTGGCCCTCCAGGAGGTCGACCGCGACCAGCCCCGGTCGCACGGCGCCGATCTCACCGCCGTCGCGGCCGAGGCCATGGGCGCCGACGAGCACCGGTTCGTCGCGACCATGCACGGCGAGCCGGGGGTGTGGTCGGCGGCGACGGGCGACCAGCAGCCCGTGGCGTCGAGTTACGGCATCGCGCTGCTCAGCCGCCTCCCGGTGCTGTCGTGGCAGGTGCTGGCGCTGCCGGCGCTGCGAGGCCGCGCGCCCGTGCAGTTCCCGGGCGCCCGGCTGCCCGCACTGGTGCGCGACGAGGCCCGTGCCGCCGTGGTCGCCTCCGTCAGCACGCCGCAGGGGCCGCTGACGGTCGCCGCCACACATCTCACGTTCATCCCGGGGTGGAACGTGGTGCAGCTACGCCGCCTGGTGCGGGGGCTGCGCCGCCAGCCGCGCCCGCTCGTGCTGCTGGGGGATCTGAACGTGGATCCGCGCCGCGCCGCGCAGGCCTCGGGGATGCGCTCGCTCGCACAGGCCCCGACGTTCCCGCAGCAGTCGCCGCAGCGCCAGCTCGACCACATCCTCGCCGATGGCCCGATCACGGCGGCCAGCGGCGCCATGTCGCTCGACCTGGGGTTGTCCGACCACCGCGCGCTGGCGGTGGACGTGCGGGTCAGTCCTGGTTCTCCACCGTGAACCACACCGTCTTGCCCCCGTCGTCCAGGCGCTCGACGCCCCACGCCGAGGACAGCGTCGCGACCAGCGCCATGCCGCGCCCGTTGGGGTCGGTGGGCTCGGGGCGGCGCACCCGCGGGCGCGCCGGGCTCTCGTCGGTGACCTCGACGCGGACCTCGTCCTGGTAGATGCGCACGTGCACGCGGATCTCCCCGTCGGAGGGCCCGTGCAGCACGGCGTTGGCCACGAGCTCGCCCGCGAGCAGCTCCACCACCTGGTTCGACGCGCCGTGCACGCCCGCCGCGGCGACGGCCCGCATGATCCAGTGCCGGGCCGCTCGAGGCGCCGAGCGCTCGGCTCGCAGGACCAACTCGCCGGTCTCGGCGAGGGCCTCCCTGCGCCGCACGCTGCCGGCACTGCGTAGCTCTCGGACGTCGCCCACCGGTCCACTGTGCCCGACGTGTGGAGCGTCTGCCGGGTGAACAGGGCCGTAGATCTGTACTGCCGTCCAGTTCCCGAGACACCCTGTCCCGATATGCCCGGCTCATCCCGTTTCTTGCCCCGCAAGCCCTCCCACCAGGCACGTTCACCCGCCCGGCCCCTAACCTGGCGAGACTGGCGCGACGGTGCGCCCCCGGGCAACACGGCCACGACGGCGAGGAGCGGGAATGGCGTCCGATGCACTCGTGTACGGCACCGCCCGCGCCCGGTGGGTGCTGCTCGCCACAGTGCTCGGCTCAGCCGTGGCGTTCATCGACGCGACAGTCGTCACGATCGCCCTGCCGCACATCGGCCGCGAGCTCGACGCCGGCACCGCCGACCTCCAATGGACCGTGAACGGGTACGCGCTGACCCTCGCCGCGTTCCTGCTGCTCGGCGGCTCCCTGGGCGACAGGTTCGGGCGGCGCCGGATGTTCCTCATCGGTGTGGTGTGGTTCGCCGTGGGCTCCGCGCTGTGCGGGTTCGCGCCGAACATCGGGACGTTGATCGGCGCCCGCGTGCTCCAGGGCGTCGGCGGGGCACTGCTCACCCCCGGCTCGCTGGCCATCCTGCAGGCGTCCTTCGACGAGCAGGACCGCGGGAAGGCCATCGGGGCGTGGTCCGGGCTGGGCGGCATCGCCGGCGCGGCGGCGCCGTTCCTGGGCGGATGGATCGTCGACGTGGCGAGCTGGCGCTGGATCTTCTTCATCAACCTTCCCCTGACGGCCCTGGTGGTCGCCGTGACGCTGCGACACGTGCCGGAGTCCCGCGACCCGCAGGCCGCCCAGTCGCTCGACGTGGGCGGGACCCTGCTCGGGGCTGTGGGGCTCGCGGGCCTCACCTACGGGTTCACCGCGTGGCCCGCCTACGGCCCCGCTGACGTGCGGGTGGCGGGCTCGCTGGCTGTCGCCGTCGTGGCGCTGGCCGCGTTCCTGCTGGTCGAGCAGCGTGCGGCGCATCCGCTGCTGCCGTTGCGGTTGTTCCGCTGGCGACCTTTCAGCGGCACCAACGCCGCGACGTTCCTGGTGTACGCGGCGCTCGGCGGGGTGTTCTTCTTCCTGGTGGTGACCTTGCAGGTCGTCTCGGGGTACAGCGCGCTGGCCGCGGGCCTCGCACCGCTGCCGGTGACGGTGCTGATGCTGCTGCTCTCGCCTCGCGCGGGGGCGCTGGGCACCCGCATCGGCCCTCGGCTGCCCATGACCCTGGGGCCGCTGGGCTGCGGGGCGGGCGTGCTGCTGCTCGCTGGCGTCGGCCCCGACGCCCCCTACCTGACCGCGGTGCTCCCCGGGGTTGTCGTGCTGGGACTCGGCCTCTCGCTCACGGTGGCGCCGCTGACCTCGACGGCGCTCGCGTCGGCCCCGGACAACCTGGCGGGCGTCGCGAGCGGGGTCAACAACGCCGTGGCCCGGATCGCCAGCCTGCTC
>JAEWEI010000193.1 GCA_023389545.1 Actinomycetes bacterium
CGGTGGTGGTGGATCGGGCGGCGTCGCGCCCACGGCTCGCCCCCTCCCTCGCGACCGCGTGCCCATGACGACACGCGACACGCCCACGATGCCAGTGCGACGCGCCCACGGCCCGCCCGGACGGCCAGGTCACCAGCGGCGGGCGCGCCACTCCTCGAGATGCGGGCGCTCGGCGCCGAGGGTCGTGTCGCGTCCATGCCCCGGGTAGACCCACGTGTCGTCGGGCAGGACGCCGAACACGCGCTGCTCGAGGTCGTCCATGAGGCTGTCGAAGTCGTCGCCGCCCGACGTGCGCCCGGGCCCGCCCGGGAACAGCGAGTCACCCGTGAACAGGTGGGTGCGGCCGGGCACGGCGCCTGCGGAGGCGGCCTCGGCCGGCTCCCGGTACGCGAGCGCGATGGACCCCGGGGTGTGGCCGCGCAGCGCGACCACGTCGAGGACGACGTCGCCCAACGGCACCGTGGCTCCGTGGTGCAGGCGCTCCATCGCGTGGACGTCAGCGGCCTCGGCGATCGCCTGCGCGTCGTCGGCGCCGGCCAGCGCGCGGGCGCCGGTGACGGCGAGGAGCGAGGCGAGCGCGCCGAGGTGGTCGCGGTGGCGGTGCGTGGTCACGACCGCGTCGAGCCGGGCCTGGGGTGATCCCTCGCGCACGAGCTCGAGGAGGCGGTCGGGCTCGGCTGCCGCGTCGACGAGGAGCTGGGCTCCGGTGCGCCGGCAGGTGAGCAGGTAGGCGTTGTTGTCCATCGGCCCCACCGAGGCCTTGCGGATCGTCAGGGCGTCGAGCTCGCGGACCTCAGCCGGCCCGCCCGGGACGGCCTCGCCGGTGTACGCCATGGTCATCCTCCAGCTCGGGTGGTGCGGGGCGCCCGGAGGGCACGGGCGGCCGGGCGCCGCGGCGGGCGAGCGCCCGGTCGTGGCTGTGGACCGCCTGCACGAGCGCGAGGTGCGAGAGCGCCTGCGGGAAGTTGCCGACCATGCGCTGCCCCACCGGGTCGTACTGTTCCGCGAAGAGTCCCACATCATTGCCGAGCCCGATGAGGCGGTCCAGCAGGTCGCCCGCCTCCTCCACCTCGCCGCCGCGCGCCAGGGCGTCCGCGAGCCAGAACGAGCAGGCGAGGAACGGGTGCTCGCCGCCGGCCATGCCGTCGTCGGTGTGCTCCGCGCGGTAACGCAGGAGCAGGCCTGGCGCGACCTCCAACTCCTCGCGGATCGCTGCGACGGTGCCGCGCATCCGGGGGTCCTCGGGGGGCAGGAAGCCCACCTGCAGCATCTGCAGCAGCGCGGCGTCGGTGTGCGCCGAGCCGTAGGACTGTGTGAACGTGCCGCGTCGGGCGTCGAACCCGTGCCTGAGCACATCCGAGCGGATCGCGGCGCGCTCGGCCCGCCAATGCTCCAGGGGCCCGGGCAGCCGGTGCCTCTCGATCGCGCTCACCGCCCGGTCGAGCGCGGCCCACGCCATGACCTTGGAGTGCGTGAAGTGCTGCGGCTGCCCGCGCACCTCCCAGATGCCGTGGTCCGGCTCGCGCCAGTGCCCGATGAGCTCGGCGACGAGGTGCTGCTGCATGGACCAGGAGTCGGTCGTCTCGCGCAGGCCGGCAACTCGCGCCGACTCGAGCGCGACCATCACCCCGCCGAGCACGTCGTTCTGCACCTGCCCCACGGCGGCGTTGCCGATCCGCACCGGCCGGGAGGCCGCGTAGCCCGCCAGGTGCTCCAGGGTCGTCTCCGGAAGGTCCCGCCGCCCGTCCGAGCCGTACATGATCTGCAGGTCGGCCGGGTCGCCGGCCACGGCGCGCAGCAGCCAGTCCCGCCACGCGGTCGCCTCCGCGCGGTACCCGTAGCCGAGCAGCGCGTCGAGGGTCATCGCGGCGTCGCGCAGCCAGCAGTACCGGTAGTCCCAGTTCCGCTCCCCGCCGAAGGCCTCCGGCAGCGACGTGGTGGGCGCGGCGACGATGCCGCCCGTCTCCTCGTCGGTGAGCATGCGCAGCACCAGCAGCGAGCGCACCACCGCGTCGCGGTGCGGCCCCTGGTGCTGGCACAGCCCCGCCCACCGCACCCAGCGCTGCCGCGTCTCGGCGAGGCGGTCCGTGACGGAGAGCCGGCGCGGCGCGCGGAGCCACGAGCTGGTCCACGTCGAGGCGAGCTCGACG
The DNA here is from genome assembly GCA_023389545.1 of Actinomycetes bacterium. Taxonomy (GTDB): domain Bacteria; phylum Actinomycetota; class Actinomycetes; order Actinomycetales; family Cellulomonadaceae; genus Cellulomonas_A. Next base: position 2,151 of record JAEWEI010000193.1, read on the forward strand.
ACCTCGCCCTCGGCCAGCTCGAACGTGTCGACGTGTGCGCGCCCGACGCCGCGTGGCAGGCGGGCGCCGCGCAGCATCAGCGAGTCCGGCCCGGCGATCGCCCGGATGGTGTCGTGGCCTTCACGGTCCTCGACGTGGTGCACCCACGGCACGATCGTCCCGTAGCCGAACCGCACGACCCACTCATGCCGCACGTTGACGGTCCCTGACAGGCACTCGATGCGGCGCACGAGGTCGGCTCGGCCGTCGCCGAGCGGCATCGCCTCGGTGACCAGCGCGACGCCGGTGGGGGAGGTGTAGGTGGTCTGCAGCACGAACGACTCGCCCAGGTAGGCGCGTCGCACGTCGGTGGCGTCGGGCACCGTGAGCAGCCACCGGCCCTGGGACGGGCCTCCGAGCAGCGCGGCGAAGCACGCGGGGGAGTCGAAGCGGGGGAAGCAGAGCCAGTCGACGGAGCCGTCCCGCGAGATGAGCGCGGCGGTGCGGCCGTCCCCGAGCACGGCGTACTCGCCGATCGGCGTCGTCCGCGGTCGAGCCATGGCTCCATCATCGTCCGGCGCGCCGCGCGCGGGGAGGCCGGATGAGATCCGCGCCACAGATCGAACACCTGTGCGATGTCAGGGGATCGCCTTACCATGTCGGGGTGAATGATCGACTGATCGTGCAAGGAGCGCGCGAGCACAACTTGCGCAACGTCGACCTCGATCTTCCCCGGGACTCGCTCGTCGTGTTCACGGGGCTGTCCGGGTCGGGGAAGTCGTCCCTCGCCTTCGACACCATCTTCGCGGAGGGGCAGCGGCGGTACGTCGAGTCGCTGTCGGCGTACGCGCGGCAGTTCCTCGGGCAGATGGACAAGCCCGACGTGGACTTCATCGAAGGGCTGTCGCCGGCTGTCTCGATCGACCAGAAGTCGACGAACCGCAACCCGCGATCGACCGTGGGCACCATCACCGAGGTCTACGACTACCTGCGCCTGCTGTTCGCGCGCTCGGGCACCCAGTTCTGTCCCGTGTGCGGCGAGCAGGTCACGGCCCAGACGCCGCAGCAGATCGTCGACCGGCTGCTCGAGCTGCCCGAGGGCACGCGGTACCAGGTGCTGGCCCCAGTCATCCGGGGACGCAAGGGCGAGTACGCCGACCTGTTCAAGGAGCTGCAGGCCAAGGGCTTCGCACGTGCCCGCGTCGACGGCGAGGTCGTGCAGCTCACCGACCCGCCGGCGCTTGAGAAGAAGCTCAAGCACGACATCGAGGTGGTCGTCGACCGCCTCGTGGCGCGCGAGGGCGTCCAGCGGAGGCTGACCGACTCGGTGGAGACGGCGCTCGGGCTCGCCGGCGGCCTGCTCGTGGTGGAGATGGTCGACGCGGACAAGGACGACCCGGAGCGCGAGCGCCGGTTCTCCGAGCACCGCGCCTGCCCGAACGACCACCAGTTGACGCTCGAGGAGATCGAGCCCCGCACGTTCTCGTTCAACGCGCCCTACGGCGCGTGCCCCGAGTGCACCGGCATCGGCTCGCGGCTCGAGGTGGACACCGACCTGGTGGTCCCCGACGAGGACCTGTCGCTCGCCGAGGGCGCCGTGGCGCCGTGGGCGCAGACGTCCAGCGAGTACTTCACGCGGGTGCTCACGGCCCTCGCGAGCGACCTGGGCTTCTCGATGGACGTGCCGTGGCGTGCGCTGCCCGAGCGCGCGAAGAACGCTGTGCTGTACGGCGAGAACCACGAGGTGCACGTCCGGTACAAGAACCGCTGGGGGCGCGAGCGTCAGTACTCGACCGGCTTCGAGGGCGCCGTGACCTTCATCGAGCGGCGGCACAAGGAGACCGAGTCCGACTGGAGCAAGGAGCGCTACGAGGCCTACATGCGCGAGGTCCCGTGCCCGGTCTGCCAGGGCGCGCGGCTCAAGCCCGAGGTCCTCGCGGTGCGGGTCGGCGGGCGCTCGATCGCGGAGGTCTGCGAGCTCCCCATCCGTGAGGCGCGCGACTTCCTCAACGACCTGCGGCTCGGCGAGCGCGAGCGCGCGATCGCCGTCGAGGTGCTCAAGGAGATCCAGGCGCGCCTCGGCTTCCTGCTCGACGTGGGGCTCGACTACCTGTCGCTGTCCCGCCCGGCCGCGACGCTCTCCGGCGGCGAGGCGCAGCGCATCCGTCTGGCGACGCAGATCGGCTCGGGGCTGGTGGGCGTGCTGTACGTCCTGGACGAGCCGAGCATCGGCCTGCACCAGCGGGACAACCGCCGTCTCATCGAGACGCTGACCCGGCTCCGGGACCTCGGCAACACGCTCATCGTCGTCGAGCACGACGAGGACACGATCCGCGCCGCGGACTGGATCGTCGACATCGGCCCCGGCGCCGGCGAGCACGGCGGGCACGTGGTGCACTCGGGCGACTTCCCCGGGCTGCTCGAGTCCCCCGAGTCGATCACGGGCGCCTACCTGTCCGGGCGCCGCGCGATCCCGATGCCCGAGGAGCGGCGCGCGATCGACCCGGCGCGGCAGGTGACGGTGGTCGGCGCACGTGAGCACAACCTGCGCGGCATCGACGTCTCCTTCCCGCTCGGCACCCTCACCGCCGTCACCGGGGTGTCGGGCTCGGGCAAATCCACGCTCGTGAACACGATCCTGTACACGGTGCTCGCGAACGAGCTCAATGGCGCCCGCCAGGTCGCCGGCCGGCACAAGCGAGTGACCGGCATGGAGCACCTCGACAAGGTCGTGCACGTGGACCAGGGGCCCATCGGGCGCACGCCGCGCTCGAACCCGGCCACCTACACCGGCGTCTGGGACCGCATCCGCAAGCTGTTCGCCGAGACGACCGAGGCGAAGGTCCGGGGCTACACGCCGGGCCGGTTCTCGTTCAACGTCAAGGGCGGGCGCTGCGAGGCGTGCGCGGGCGACGGGACGCTCAAGATCGAGATGAACTTCCTGCCCGACGTGTACGTGCCGTGCGAGGTCTGCCATGGCGCGCGCTACAACCGGGAGACCCTCGAGGTCAGGTACAAGGGCAAGAACGTCGCCGACGTGCTGGACATGCCCATCGAGGAGGCGGCCGAGTTCTTCGCGCCGTTCGCCGCGATCTCGCGCCACCTGAAGACGCTCGTGGACGTCGGCCTCGGGTACGTGCGGCTCGGGCAGCCGGCGCCGACCCTCTCCGGCGGCGAGGCGCAGCGGGTGAAGCTCGCGACGGAGCTGGCGCGGCGCTCGACGGGCCGGACGATCTACGTGCTCGACGAGCCGACCACCGGCCTGCACTTCGAGGACATCCGCAAGCTCCTCGAGGTGCTGCAGTCCCTGGTGGACAAGGGCAACAGCGTCATCGTCATCGAGCACAACCTCGACGTGATCAAGAACGCCGACTGGGTGATCGACATGGGGCCCGAGGGGGGCTCGGGCGGCGGCATGGTCATCGCCGAGGGCACCCCGGAGCAGGTGGCCGCAAACGAGGCCAGCCACACCGGGCGGTTCCTGGCCGAGGTGCTCGAGCCCGCGCAGGTGGCCGTCAGCGCCTGAGCGCCGCCCCGGCGCCCGTCGTCGCCG
>JAEWEI010000228.1 GCA_023389545.1 Actinomycetes bacterium
GGCGCGACGTTCGTGGTGGACGAGCTGCACCTCGCCGACTCCGTGGCGCTGGTCTCCCGCCGGGATGTCGACTACGGCACCTGGGCGAAGTGGGTCACCACCACGGAGATCCGCTCAGTGGACCAGGAGCGGCGGTGGGGCCCGGTGTCGTGGGGGTTCGGCGCCGTCGACGTCACCACCCAGGTGGTCAGCTACCAGCGCAAGCGCGTCCCGGACATGCAGGCGTTGGGCACCGAGGTGCTCGACCTGCCGGCCCGCACCCTGCAGACGTCGTCTGTGTGGTGGACGGCGCCCGCCGAGGTGCTGGAGGCCGCGGGCGTCACCGCCGAGACCGCGCCCGGCGCGCTGCACGCCGCCGAACACGCCTCGATCGGCCTGCTGCCGCTGCTGGCAACCTGTGACCGGTGGGACCTGGGGGGCGTCTCGACGGCCCTGCACGTCGACACCGAGCAGGCGACGGTGTTCGTGCATGACGCCTATCCCGGCGGGGCCGGATTCGCCGAGCGCGGGTACGCCCTCGCTGAGACGTGGCTGCGCGCCACCCGGGAGGCCATCGCCACGTGCCGTTGCGCGCACGGCTGCCCGGCCTGCGTGCAGTCGCCCAAGTGCGGCAACGCGAACAACCCGCTGGAGAAGGCGGCCGCCGTCCGGCTGCTCGACGCCGTGCTGGCGCACGCGCCGGGCTGATCGCTCGTTCCACACGCCCCCAGTCGCCTGGGCTCCCAGGCTCGGCCGTCGATCCGGCACCTATACACGCTGTGTATAGCGAGTGTGTATAGTCGTCGGCATGTCAGTCGGACTCACGCTCCTCGGCCTCCTGCAATCCGGCCCCCGCCACGGATACGACCTGAAGCGCGCCTATGACGAGCGCTTCGGCCACGACCGCCCGCTGCACTACGGGCAGGTCTACTCGACGCTCGCACGCCTGCTCAAGAACGGCCTCGTCGAGGTCGAATCGGAGCCCGGGGACGGGCCCGAGCGCAAGCGCTACGCCATCACCTCGGCCGGAGTCAGCGACGTCGCCGCATGGCTCGGCGAGCCGGAAAAACCCGAGCCGTACCTCCAGAGCACCCTCTACGCCAAGGTCGTCCTGGCGCTGCTGACCGGGCGCCAGGCGACGGAGGTGCTCGACACCCAGCGCGCCGAGCACCTGCGGATCATGCGCGACCTGACCCGGCGCAAGAGCGAGGGCGACCTGGCCGACCAACTCATCTGCGACCACGCCCTCTTCCACCTCGAGGCCGACCTCCGGTGGCTCGAGCTCACCGCCGCCCGGCTCGACCAGCTCGCGGCCCACGTCCACCCGTGACGTCCACGGCCCACCAGGGAGACCCCATGCCCACCGCACCGATCCTGACCGCTGACAGCCTGCACCTGAGGTTCGGCGAGACCACCGCCCTCGACTCCGCCTCCCTGCAGGTGCACGCGGGTGAGGTGGTCGCCCTGATGGGCCCCTCGGGCTCCGGCAAGTCCACGCTGCTGCACTGCCTCGCCGGGATCCTCACCCCGGACTCCGGCGCCGTCACCTATGACGGGCGCCTCCTGTCGCAGATGTCCGACGTCGAGCGCAGCACGCTGCGGCGCGAAGAGTTCGGCTTCGTCTTCCAGTTCGGGCAGCTCGTCCCCGAGCTGACCTGCCTTGAGAACGTCGCCCTGCCCCTGCGGCTCGCCGGCGCCTCCCGTCACGACGCCGAACGAGCGGCAGGGGAATGGCTGCAGCGGCTGGAGGTCGCAGACGTGGCGGGCAAGCGGCCCGGCCAGGCCTCCGGAGGACAGGGACAACGCGTCGCCGTCGCACGGGCACTGGTCGCGAGCCCACGCGTGGTCTTCGCGGACGAGCCGACGGGCGCCTTGGACTCGCTCAACGGGGAACGGGTCATGCAGCTGCTCATCGCGGCCGCCCGCGACACCGGCGCCGCGGTGGTGCTGGTCACCCACGAGGCGCGGGTGGCCGCGTACTCCGACCGCGAGGCAGTGGTCCGGGACGGCCGTGTGCGGGAGCAGGAGCGGGTCCGATGACGACGGCGACACCGCGCGCCGCCGAGCGGGCCGCCACGCCGTCCCGCCACCCAGGCCCGTCGCAATGGGCTGCCGACCTGGCACTCGGGGTGCGGCTCAGTGTCGGTGGCGGCGCCTCCGGCTGGTCGCGACTGGCGCTCATCGCCGCCGGCATCGGGATCGGCGTGGCGATGCTGCTGGTCGCCACCACGATCCCGGCCGTCATGGGCGCGCGCAACGACCGGATCGCAGACCGCCAGCCCGAGCAGTTCTTCGCGGCGAGCGAGGAGGCCCCTGCGCCGACCGAGCAGTCGATCCTGATCGACACCGTCCGCTCCGACTTCCGCGATCGCTCGATCGAGGGCCTGGTGATCAAGGCCGAGGGATCGGACCCCGTGCTCCCCCCGGGCGTGAGCGCGCCGCTGGCGCCCGGCGACCTGGTCGTGTCGCCCGCACTCGCGGAGCTCATGGAGTCCGAGGACGCCGCCGCCCTGCATGGCCGCTGGGGCGGCCGCGTGGTCGGCGAGATCGGGCCCGTCGGCCTGGCGGGCCCCGACGACCTCCACTTCTACCTCGGCGTCGATGAGATCTCCGAGGACTTCGCGATGCGCGTCACCCAGTTCGGATCGAGTGGCGCTTCCAGCCCCGACCCGATCGGGGTGCTGATGGGCGCGGCGGGGATCGTCCTGCTGCTGATGCCCGTCGCGATCTTCGTGTCCACCGCCGTCCGCTTCGGAGGGGAGGCGCGCGACCGCCGGCTCGCGGCGCTGCGGCTCGTCGGGGCCGACACCGCCATGACGCGCCGGATCGCCGCCGGTGAGACGCTCGCCGGCGCCGTGCTGGGGCTCGGCATCGGCGCCCTCCTCTTTCTGGCCCTGAGCCGCATCGCACACAGGCTGGTGCCGCCCGATCTGAGCTTCTACCCGGCCGACTTCCGGCCCAACGCCGTGCTGGCCGCCCTGGTCGTGGTGCTCGTCCCGACGGCCGCCGTCATGGTGACGATGTCCGCGATGCAACGCGTGGTCGTCGAGCCGCTGGGCGTCGTGCGCCACGGCGCGATCCGGCGGCGACGACTGTGGTGGCGGCTCGCGCTGCTCATCGGTGGTGTGGCCCTGATCAGCCCGCTGCGCTCCGGCACTGAGGCCATCAGCGCGAACGTCGCCCCGATCGTGGCCGGCCTGGTCGCGCTGCTCATCGGCATGACCGCCCTGCTGCCGTGGCTCGTCGAGGCGGCGGTGCGGCGGCTGGGCGCTGGGCCGGTGGCCTGGCAACTCGCGGTGCGCCGCCTCCAGCTCGACAGCGGCACCGCAGTGCGCTCCGTCTCCGGCGTCGCCATCGCCGTCACCGCGATCATCGCCCTGCATGGGATGACCAGCGCTTGGACGTCCGCGATCGAGGAGGACGGCGGGGCGGGGAACGACACCTACGCCGACGTGTACGACGCGAGCACCGACGAGCGCTGGATCACCGAGCTCGCACAGACGCCGGGCGTCCGCGAGGTCGGCGCGCTCGCGTGGGTCCGCATCGAGTCCACTCAGCAGGACGCCGCATGGAACTCGATGCGGGTGGGCGAGTGCGCCACCCTGCAGATCGGCTCCCAGATTGACGAGTGCGCGGATGGTGACGTGTTCGTCCTCGCCGAGCGCGGAGCCGACGTGCCGGAGCCCGGGAGCGAGCATCTGCTCGGAGACGCGGAGCCGCAGCGCTGGACGCTGCCCGCCACAACCGTCGTGCGCACGGACACCGAGTTCGGCATCACCGAGCTCCTCGTGACGCCGGGCGCGCTTGCCGGAATCGACGTGGGCCTTGGCTCCGAGCCGACCGGGGCCGACCTGCGCGTCGCCCTCGACCCCTCGACGCCCGATGCCCTGGACCACCTCCGCACGGCGGTCTCCCGGATCGACCCGGCGGCCCACGTGGGATCGGGCAGTGAGCGGATGACCGCGGCGACGCAGACCGTCAGGCAGATGCTCCTCGTCGCGACGGGCGCGCTCCTGGTGGTGATCGGCGCGAGCATGCTGGTCAACATCGCCGAGCAGCTGCGGGAACGGCGCAAACTCCTCGCCGTGCTGCTCGCCTTCGGCACCCGACGACGGACGCTCGGCTGGTCGATCCTCTACCAGGTCGCCATCCCGATGGTGCTGGGCCTCATCATGGCCGTGGCCACCGGCACGGGCCTCGCCGCTGTGTTGCAGACGGCCACGGGCGCCCCTGTGGAACTGGACTGGTTCGGAATCGGCGCGACGTCGGGCGCCGCGACGCTCGTGACGCTGCTGACCACCGCGGCGAGCCTGCCCCTGCTGTGGCGGCTGACCCGGCCGGGAGGCCTGCGCAGCGAGTGAGGCCCCGCCAGCCTCGCGGGACCGGTGACGGCTCATCGTGCCGTCACCGGTCCCGCTCGCGCCACGGCACGGGCCTGGCC
>JAEWEI010000276.1 GCA_023389545.1 Actinomycetes bacterium
ACGCGAGTCACCGGGGCCCTTCATGCGAAGCAGGTCAGCCGACCCGGAGGAAGACCGGGGCGCTCTGCCAGATCGAGCGGAACTGGACCGTCTTGCCCGGGCGGGGCGAGTCGATCTGCTGGTCGCCGCCGGCGTAGATCGAGATGTGTCCGGGGCTCCAGATCAGGTCGCCGGCCTTCGCCTCGTCACGCGAGATGACGGTGCCGGCCGCCTTGATGCCAGCGGACGTGCGGGGCAGGGAGATGCCGAGCTGCCCGTAGACGTAGGACACGAAGCCCGAGCAGTCGAAGCCGTCGGGGGTGGCGCCGCCGGAGACGTACGGGACGCCGACGTACAGCGCGGCGATCTCGAGGACCGCGTTGCCGGAGACCGACTGCGGGACGGCGCTGGCAGCGACCGCTGCGCGCTCCGTCGTGCGCGAGACGGTCTGTGTGGCGGCGGCGCGAGTGGCGGCACGCGTGGGGACGACCACCGGCTCGACGGCCTCGACAGCAGGCGCGTCGAACGACCAGGCGGCGTCCACCGGAGCGGTGACGACCGGGGCGGTCTCGAGGACCGCGCGGGCCGATGCGGTGAGTGCCGACGTGTCGACGGCGGGGAGCGAACCGGCGGCGGTGCCCGAGTTCGCGGCGGTCGCGCTGGTGCCCAGCATGGTGACCACAAGGCCTGAGGTGGCGGCGACGACAGCCGTCCGGCGTCCAACGACGCCTATGGACTCGGTTGCTGCGTGCGCAAGGTCGGTTAGCGGTGTCACGGGGCGGCGTGCAGCGCGGTGGCGCGCACGATTCGAGCTCACGGTCACAACGTGCCTCTCCTGTCGCCTACGAGGTGAGCTGTCGGGTTCGGGTGGGAGAACACCCGGCCGGTGGATGAGGTTCCATCCCTCGGCTTCACCCCAAGGACGCCAGAGTTCAGCGCCCACTACGTGGGTCCCCCGCCCCTGCCGGCGAAGTTGTACGGACCTCGTGCGGCGGCAGGGTTCGGCGTTCCGCTCGAGGGCTTCAAAGGGAGGAGGGTTCCTTGAAGCAGGACTGAACGTACAGCAGACCCGGTGCCATGTCACGCTCCGGTCACGATCTGCTGGGCCGCGCAATGCAACGGCCCCGCGCGACATCGCGCGGGGCCGTCAGATAGAGAGGCGCTGACCTGCGCCGACGTCCACGCCGCCGGGCAGGTCCGGGGTCATCACCCGGCGGCGACCATCACCCGGACGTGTGGCAGGCGTCACGCCGGCGTCACGTTCAGACGGCGGCCGGGGCCCCGTCCACGCGCACGAAGACGTGCCGGGCGACCTCGACAGGCAGGTCCAGCACCGTGTCTGCCTCGGGGCTGCCCACGGTGATCACGCCCGGGCTGCGCTCGACGGTGATCTCCCCGCCGGGGACGACCCCGGCCTGGGCGAGCCGCGCGAGCAGCTCCACATCCGTCTGCAGGGGCTCGGCGAGCCGTGCGACGACCGCCGCGCCGTTCACGCCGGTCGCGGTGGCGAGGGAGGCGACCCCGTCGAGGAAGCCCACTGACGTGCTCTCCTCGCCGAGCTCCGCGAGCCCGGGGATGGGGTTGCCGTACGGGTCGAAGTGCGGGTGGTCGAGCAGCGCCGCGAGCCGGCGCTCGACGCGCTCGCTCATGACGTGCTCCCAGCGGCAGGCCTCCTCGTGCACGAACTCCCAGTCGAGTCCGATCACGTCCGTGAGCAGGCGCTCGGCGAGGCGGTGCTTGCGCATCACGCGCACTGCCTTGCCCATGCCCGACTCGGTGAGCTCGAGGTGGCGGTCGCCGCTGACGACGAGGAGCCCGTCGCGCTCCATCCGGGCGACCGTCTGCGAGACGGTGGGCCCGCTGTGCCCCAGCCGCTCGGCGATCCGGGCGCGCAGAGGCGTGATGCCCTCTTCAGTGAGCTCGTAGATCGTCTTCAAGTACATCTCGGTCGTGTCGATCAGGTCGCTCACGGCACTCCCTCTCATTCGCAAGTCTCGCGACCCTAGGCTAGTTGGTCCTAGGCGCGGTCCGTGCCTTTCCTGACCTGCACGCCTTATCCTCTGCCTGTGTCACAGGCCCGCGAGATCCCGCAGATCACCCTTCCCTCCGACCTCCTGCCGAAGGACGGCCGGTTCGGCTCCGGGCCCAGCAAGGTGCGCGCCGCGCAGGTCGACGCGCTGGCGGCGCTCGGCACGACGGTGCTCGGCACCTCGCACCGCCAGGAGCCCGTGCGCGCCATCGTGCGCCGGGTCCGCACCGGCATCTCCGAGTTGTTCGCCCTGCCCGACGGCTACGAGGTGGCTCTGGGCAACGGCGGCTCCACCCTGTTCTGGGACCTGGCCGCCTTCTGCCTGGTGCAGGACCGCTCGCAGCACGCGAGCTTCGGGGAGTTCGGCGCCAAGTTCGCCCAGTCCACGGCACGCGCGCCGTTCCTCGGGGCGCCCACGGTCCGCACCGCGCCCGGCGGCGAGCTCGTGCTCCCCGAGCTCGAGGACGGCGTCGACGTCTACGCGTACCCCCACAACGAGACGTCCACGGGGGTCGCGGCGCCGGTGCGCCGGGTCGAGGGCTCGCGTGAGCAGGGCGCGTTGATGCTGGTGGACGGCACGTCCGGCGCGGCCGGCCTGCCCGTGGACGTGTCGCAGACCGACGCCTATTACTTCGCGCCGCAGAAGGGCTTCGCCTCCGACGGCGGGCTCTGGCTCGCGGTGCTGTCGCCCGACGCGATCGAGCGGGCCGCCACGATCGAGGCCAGCGGCCGCTGGGTGCCCGAGTCGCTGTCGCTCAGCACCGCGCTGGCGAACTCCCGCCTGGACCAGACGCTCAACACCCCGGCCATCGCGACGCTCGTGCTGATGGCCGAGCAGATCGAGTGGATCCTCGCGCAGGGCGGCCTGGACTGGGCCACGCAGCGCACCGCCGCGTCCGCCGGGCACCTGTACGGCTGGGCCGAGGCGCGCGAGTGGGCGGCGCCGTTCGTGGCCGACCCCGCGCACCGGTCCGACGTGGTCGGCACGATCGACCTCGCGGACGGGATCGACGCGCCGACGGTCGCCCGGGTGCTGCGCGCGAACGGGGTGGTGGACGTCGAGCCCTACCGCAAGCTGGGCCGCAACCAGCTCCGCGTGGCGATGTACCCCGCAGTCGACCCGGATGACGTGCGCGCGCTGACCGCCTGCGTCGACCACGTGGTCGACCGCATTGCCTGACCGCGGGGCTGCTGGCCTCGAGCGCGCGGCGCCCGTCCGGCTCGTCCGGGACCGCCTCACCCTGACCCTCTACGGGTACTCGGTGATGTGGGGCTGGTACCTCTACAGCTTCACGCCCGCCATCCCGCTGATCGCGGCGGACCTGGGCATCTCGCGGGCCGAGGCTGGCCTGCACGGCACGTTCATGGCCGTCGGCACCGTGCTCGCCGGGACGGTGAGCGCCCGG
>JAEWEI010000303.1 GCA_023389545.1 Actinomycetes bacterium
GGGGCGTACGCCTTCCAGGTGGAGATCTCGCCCTTGCGGGACTGCCGGGTGGCTGTGGTGGTGTGCAACGCCTGCCCGATGGCGTGGAACGTCACCTCGGGCGGCAGCCTGAGCAGCGAGCCCAGCCCGGCGGCCACGGCGGGCCCCAGATGCGCCACGTGGTCGATCTTGTGCCGGTGCAGGCTGATCGCGCGCACCAGCGCCACCTGCGCCTCGTAGGCGGTGGCGATGGCGCGCACCACATCGGCGCCGGACGCCCCGACGTGCTGGGCCACGGCCAGCACGGGCGGGATCGTGTCACCGGGATGGGCGTAGTCGGCGGCGAGGTAGGTGTCGTGGAAGTCGAGCTCGCGCACCGCCACGCCGTTGGCCCACGCCGCCCACTCCGGGCTGGTGCGCACGCCCGGCTCCTCCCCGGTCACAGTGGAGCCCAGGCCGCCGCGGGACGGCGGGTGGCTCAGCGCCTGGGCGCGTGCCGCGGCCACCGGCGGACGCGTGAGCGACGCGGCGGCGACGGCGGCGTCGTCCACCACGCGGTTGACCACCATCTCGGCGACGTCCTCGTCCACCCCGACGTCGTCGGCGGCGAGCTCCGCCAGCTTCCACGCGAGCTGGTCCGTGCGGGCGAGGCGGTCGCTGCTGGGATGCACGCGGATCCGATGGGCGATCATGCCGCTGCCGCGCATCCGGTCCTCCTCGATCGGGTGGACGGAACGTATCAACCCGGGCAGACGGCAGCCAACCGGCACGATCGCCGGCGGCGGCAGTCAGGGCGCGCTGAACCCCACCACCTTGTGGCTGCCGTCGCAGAACGGCTTGATCGCCGACATGCCGCACCGGCACAGTGCCACGGTTGAGCGGCGGCGTGGGACGGGCGCCCCGTCGCCGTCGAGGATCTCGACGTCGCCGCGCACCAGCAGGGGGCCGTCCGGGCAGGCGGTGATCCGCACGCCCGGCGCTGCCGGCCCCACGGCCCCGATGCCGCCCGTGGCCGCGTCGCCGCCGGTCACGCGTGCTTCCCGGCGGCCGTCGCGGCGGCCGGAGTGCGGCCCACCTCGACGGGGGAGCGCAGCGAGCTCTCCCCACGTGTCCAGGCGTCCATCACGTGGTCGCCCACGAGGTCGTCGAGCAGCAGGCAGGCGGCCGCTCCGAACAGGATGTCGGGGAGTGAGGCGGGATCCTGCTGCGCGAGCCCGCCGGCAAGCTCGCGGCCGGCGATCTGCTCGTGCACCGCGTCAGCCTCGACGTGCTCGTCGAAGTACCACGTGGTGCCCTTGTCGTGGCCGAGACGGCGGAAGCCGTTGCCGTAGAGCTGGTTGGGCACCGACGACGTCATCTCGAAAGCGGCCAGGTGGCCCACGATCGCCCCGCGCAGCCGGCGGTGCAGGCCGAACAGCGACATCGCGTTGACTGACGCGAGCGTGATGGCCGGGACATGGTCCACGTAACGGCCGTAGGCGTCGTCAAGCCCCACCCCGCGCATGGTGCGGGCGAACAGCGCCGCGTGCATGCGCTCCGGGTCGCCGCCGCCGTACTCGTCCGCCTGGATCTCCACGAGGGCGGCCTTCGGGCCTCCCGCGAGCCGCGGGATGGCCCAGGTGTGCGGGTCGGCCTCCTTGAGCTGGTACACCGAGCGCTGCACCAGGAACTCCGTGATCTGGGTCGCGTCGGCCCGCTTCGCCACGTAGGACGCCAGGCCCGGCTTGCCGGGCGCGGTCAGGGCGAACAACGCCGCGGCGACGGCCGCCGCAGTGGGCTCCACGCCTGTCGGCGGCGTGGCGCGATCCCGCAGGACACGCTCCAACTCGGCCTCGATCAGCGCGCGCGAGCGCAGCAGGGACGGGTCCCACTCCCACCTGTCGTCGACGTCGTCGAACCCGCGATAGTGCAGCTCGTACAGGCAGTACAGGGCGAGCTGCAGGTCCTCGTCGTGCAGCAGGTCCGCCGTGCCGTCCAGCGCGGTGCGGACCAGGTCGTCCGAGAGGGCGCCCTGCCCAGCCGGGCCGTGCAGGAGATCGAGGAGCGCGACGCTCACCGGTCCGCGCGGCTGAGGGGTTCGCATGGGGTCTCCACAGGGTCTTGCCCGGGCGCGCCGGACGGGATGGGGGGCCTTCAGGGTCGCACCGTCGACGCGGCGCGCAACCGGAGGCGGGGTGAGGCGCCGTGTCGCTTGGCTGATCGCGGCTCAGCGGGCCAGGCGTTCCACCACATGGCCGTACACGCGCGGCAGGGTGACAGCTGCCGGGACGATGGCGCCGCGCAACGGCGAGCGCGCCGCGGCTATCAGGCCCGATGTCAGCACCCGATAGTCCCGTGTCGCCGCCGACCACGCCGCCTCGTAGGCCGCCTCGCCCGCGTCCAGCGTCGCGATCGCGGCATGGGCCTGGGCCAGGCCGACGCGGATGCCCTCGCCCGTGAGGGCGTCGACATACCCGGCCGCGTCGCCCACCAGCCGGATGCGTCCCGCGGCGCGCCTCCTGGCCCGCTGCCGCAGGGGGCCCGCACCGCGCAGCGCCCCGACGGGCTCGGCGCC
>JAEWEI010000312.1 GCA_023389545.1 Actinomycetes bacterium
GCGATCCTGGGGCTGCCGGTGGACACCACGCTGCTGAGCCCGGGCGCCAGCGCCGTGGTCTACGGCGGCGTGGACGCCGAGGCTGTCGTGTTCGAGGGCGTCGCCGAGGCCCTGCGCGTGCCGCACAGCGACCTGCGACTGTTCGGCAAGCCGACCAGCGAGGTCCGCCGCCGCATGGGCGTGGCCCTGGTGCACGACGACGACGTGGATGCGGCCCGCGCACAAGCCGCACTGGCCGCGAGCCGGGTCACGGCGCGGCCAGCCTGACCGCCAGGCCAGCGGCCACCGCCGTCCCGGCCCGCAGGCCCTGCTCGAACGCGCGCACGGCGTTGAGGCCGGAGGCGTCGAGCGCCCCGCCGATCACCGTGTGCGGGATGCCCAGCGCCGCCAGGTCCGCCGCCAGCGGGGCGTGCGGCTCCTGGCCGGCGGCGACGATCACCGTGTCGGCCGGGATCACCTCCTCGACGCCGTCGGCATCGGCGACGACGAGCCCGTCGGCGGTGATCCTGCGGTACTCGACGCCCGTCCGGCTGCGCACCCCCGCGATGCGGATGGCCTGCAGCACGGCCCACCGGGTGGACGGCCCGATGCCCTCCCCGATCCGGTGCCCGCGGCGCAGCAGCGTGACCTGCCGGGCGGGGTCGCCCGACGGCGAGGCCAGACCGGCGTCCCGCAGGAACCGGTCCCGCTCATCGCCGCCGCTGCCCTCCACCAGCAGGTGCGCCAGGTCCACGGCGATGCCGCCTGCGCCGATCACGGCGACCCTGCGCCCAATCCGCCACGGCGCCGCGAACGCCTCCTGGTAGTCGAGCACCGGCAGCGCGCCAGCGCCGGGCAGCGCCACCCGACGGGGGCGCACCCCCGTCGCGACGATCACGTGGGCATGGTCCGCCAGGTCGGCGGCGCTGGGCGCGGCGCCCAGGCGGATGCGCACTCCGAGCCGGGCGAGCTCATGGCGGAAGTAGCGCACCGTCTCCAGGTAGTCCTCCTTGCCGGGCACCTGGCCTGCGAGCAGGAACTGGCCGCCGATCGACCCCGCGGTCTCGACGAGGTCCACCCGTACCCCCGCGGCGGCCAGCGTGGCGGCGGCCTGCATGCCGGCCGGCCCCGCTCCCACCACCGCCACCCGCGGAGGCCTGGGCTCGGGCTCGCGTGCCATGAGCGGGTACTGCAGCTCGCGCCCGGCGCGCGGGTTGACCAGGCAGGACACCCGCTCGACGCCGAAGGAGCGGTCGATGCAGGCCTGGTTGCACGCGATGCAGGTGTTCACCAGGTCGAGGTCACCGTCCCGCGACTTGGCGACCAGGCGCGCGTCGGCCAGGAACGGGCGGGACATCGACACCAGGTCCACGTCCCCCCGCGCGAGCGCCTCCTCGGCCAGCGGGAGGGAGGTGACGCGATTGGACCCCATGACGGGCACCCCGAGCCCGGCCTGCGCGATCCGGCGCCGGATGCGCCCCGCGATGTCGAGCCACATGGCGTGCGGCACCAGCGACTGCACACTCGGCACTGTCGACTCATGCCACCCGATGCCGATGTTCAACGCGTCGGCGCCGCCCGCCGCGAGCCGGAGCGCGAGGTCGGCGCTCTGCTGCGGCGTGCTGGACCCGTCCACGAAGTCGGCGCCCGAGGTGCGGACGATCACCGGGAAGTCGGGGCCCACGGCGGCCCTGACGGCGGCCAGCACGGCGAGCGGGAACGCGGCACGACGGTCCTCGTCGCCGCCCCACGCGTCATCGCGCAGGTTCGTCAGCGGCGAGGCGAACTGGTTGATCAGGTACCCCTCGGAGCCCATCACCTCGACGGCGTCGAATCCGCGTCGCAGCGCGGTGGCCGCGGCGGCCGCGAAGGCCGCGATGGTCAGCTGAACCTGCTCCTCGGTCATCGCCACAGGCGTCTGCCGGGAGAACCGGGAGAAGACCGCCGACGGCGCCACCGGCGAGACGCCGTCCGCCGTGAGCGCGTACCGCCCGGCGTGGAAGAGCTGCAGCGCGAGCAGGGCGCCCGCCGCGTGCACGGCGTCGAGCGCGGGCTCCAGGGCGTCCCAGGCGCCAGGCTCGTCGAGCACCAGGTAGCCCGGGCTGCCCGCGCCCGCCCGGTCCACCGCCGCCCCGCCTGTGACGATCAGCCCGGCGCCGCCCTCGGCGCGCTCACGGTAGAACGCCGCGAGCGCCGGCGGGTCGTGCTCGAGGTTGAGGTGCATGGAGCCCATCACCACCCGGTGCGGCAGCCGCAGGCTCCCGATCCGGGCGGGTGAGAACACACGGGTGAGCATCGACACTCAGCCCTGGCCGCTGCCGAGTCCCGCGCGGAGCAGCAGGTCGCGGGCGATGACCGTCTTCTGGATCTCGTTGGTGCCCTCCTCGAAGCGCTGCGCGCGGGCGTCCCGGTACACCCGCTCGATGGGCATCGACTTCCAGTAGCCGATGCCGCCATGCACCTGCAGCGCCTTGTCGGTGACGCGGGTGAGCATGTCCACGGCCGTGAGCTTGGCCATGGAGGACAGCGCGGGGGCCCGGTCGTCCCCGTGCTGCCAGGCGCGCGCGGCCGTGAGGGTCAGGGCCTTCGCTGCCTCGATGTCCGCCGCGTTCTCGGCCAGTTGGAACGCGATGGCCTGCCGGGACGCGAGCGGCTTGCCGAACGTGACCCGCTCGGTGGCGTAGGCGACGGCGAGCTGCTGCGCGCGCTGCGCGAGGCCCACACAGCTCATCGCCACGGAGATCCTGCTGGGGGTGAGGAACCCGCCGAGGGCCACCGCGAGGCCCTCGCCCTCGGAGCCGAGCCGCTGGGACACCGGCACTGGCGCGTCCTCGAACACCAGGGTGGCGTGGTCGGTGCCGCGCACGCCCATCGTCTGCGAGCTGTCCTCCACGACCACGCCGGGGGTCTGGCGGTCCACCAGCAGGGCGACCGTGCCCTCCTTGCCGCTGCTGCCGGCCAGCCGGGCGAACAGCAGCCAGTAGTCGCACCGCACCCCGAAGGTGATGAGGTGCTTGCGCCCGGTCAGCAGGTACACGTCCCCGTCGCGGCGCACCGTGG
>JAEWEI010000360.1 GCA_023389545.1 Actinomycetes bacterium
TGGCGCCCCTGTGGCCGCCGTGTCCACCGGGCTCGGCGGCCCGGTCCGCCACGCGTCGAGGTCCACGCCGTTGGGCAGCACCTGCACCGGCGCCTGGAACACCTGCGCGACCCGGAGCGCCGCGACGTTGCTGACGGCGCTGAGGGCGACGGGGGCCTGCCGCCAACGGCTCGCGCGCACGGCTGCGCGCAACGCGAGGACTGCGCCGTCGAGCATGCAGTGCCAGGTGATCGCTGTTGGCAGTCCTTGCCCTATCGCCACCCGCGCGCCGTCGAAGGCGAACGGCGAGACGACCCCGGCGTGCACGTGCACCACGTCGGGACGAAGGTCCCGGAGCAGTGAGCGGAGCAGCGCGGGCGCGCGGGGGTTGACGGGCAGCTCGAAGGGCAGCGCCATGCCGATCCGGTGCACATCGACGCCGGGCGCGGCGCCTGGCCGAGGGCTGTGCTGCTCGCCGGGCACGGGTGTCGCGGTGAGCACGTGCACGTCGTGGCCCGCTGCGGCCTGGCGGGCCGCGAGGTCTCCGACCTGCGACTCGATCCCGCCGGTGCGCGGCGGGTAGCAGTCCGAGATGTGAGCTATGCGCACATTGCCGAGCGTAGCCACCCGTGCCGCGACGGCCACTCGGGCCGCCTGCTGGGCCAGCCGGGTGGCGTCACCAAGCCTAAACGTTTATGTCGCGTTCGCACCTCTTGACACGATCTACCCCTCGGGTGATCGTGACGCCACCGCCGGTCACCCGCACCTGGCCCCGCGCTGGCGTGGGATCAGCCGCGGAGGCAACGAGGCCAGACCGGCGGCCCGACGTGAGGGGACCCCGCATGCCCGTCGCACCTCCACCCGGCCGCCTGGCCGGCCCCGCGGCCGCCGTCGCCGCCTTGGCCATGACGTTCGCGATCTCGGGCGCCTCGGCCGCCGTCGCCGGGCAGGCCACTGCCCCCGCCCCGGAGCCCGAGGCCGCCTCGCTGTACGTCGACTGGGAGAGCACCACCCTGCAGGCCGCCGAGCAGCTCAGCGGGCAGGCGCGCGACGACGCCGTGCTGCTGGGCAGCTTCCCGTCGGGGACGTGGTTCACGTCCGGGACCCCGGCGCAGGTCCAGGCCGCCGTCGACGAGCACGTGTCAGCGGCAGCGGCCGAGGGCGCCGTCCCGCTGCTCGTCGCCTACTACGTCCCGTACCGCGACTGCGCGCAGTACTCCGCCGGCGGCGCCGCCGACACCGCTGAGTACACCGCCTGGATCGACGCGTTCGCGGCGGGCATCGGCGACCGTGACGCCTACGTGGTGCTCGAGCCCGACGGGCTGGGCATCATCCCCTGGTACACGACCGTCAACGGCGACACCGAGTGGTGCCAGCCGGCCGAGGCCGATCCGGCCACCGCCGCCGACGAGCGCTTCACGCAGCTCAACCACGCCGTGGACGCGCTCGCCGCGCTCCCCTCGACGAAGGTCTACCTCGACGGCACCCACAACGGCTGGCTCGGGGTGGGCGACGCCACCGACCGCCTGATCAAGGCGGGGGTCGAGCGCGCCGACGGGTTCTTCCTCAACGCGTCGAACTACCAGGCCACCGAGAAGGTCTCCCGGTACGCCGGCTGGATCTCCGACTGCATCGCGCTGTCCACCCAGACCTGGTACGAGCCGGCCTGGTGCGCGAGCCAGTACTACCCGGCCAACCCCGACGACATCAGCACGTGGCGCCTCACGGACGCCGCCTACGACGCGGCCTTCGCCGACACCGGGCTGACCCGCGACCGGGCCGCGCAGAAGCACGCCCTCATCGACACCAGCCGCAACGGCCAGGGGCCCTGGACCGCGCCGGCCGGCAAGTACACCGACGCCGAGGTCTGGTGCAACCCGCCCGGCCGTGGCCTGGGCCTGCGCCCGACCCTGCAGACCGGTGACCCGGTCATCGACGGCTACGTGTGGATCAAGGTGCCTGGCGAGTCCGACGGCAAGTGCTACCGCGGCACCGGCGGTCCGCTCGACCCCGAGCGCGGCATCGAGGACCCGGCCGCCGGCGCCTGGTTCCCCGAGCAGGCCGCCGAGCTCATCGCGCTCGCCGTGCCGCCGGTCGAGGCGCCCGCCTGCCGGGTGAAGTCCGTGGTGCACGGCTCCTGGCCGGGCGGCTTCATCGCCCAGGTGTGGGTGACCAACACCGGCACGGAGCCGCTCACGGGCTGGGACCTGCGCTTCGCCCTGACCGGTGGCGCGCGGGTCGTCGACTCGTGGAACGTGGACCTCAGCCAGGACGGGCAGGTCGTGGACGCCGGCAACCTGCGCTGGAACGCGCGGGTGGCCCCGGGCAGCACCGTGACCTTCGGCTACGTCGGGTCCGGCGCCTCGGGCGACACGTCGCTGCTGCGGCTGCTCGACGGGAGGGCCTGCAGCGTGGGGTGAGCCGCGATCACCCTGGTGAGTGCCTCACAGGCGCCCCCCAGTCGGCCGATGGTCCAGGTGTGGAGCGACGACGCCTTCCTGCACACCTGGCAGTGGCCCTGGGGGGCGCCCTGCTGTGCGCGCTCTACGGGATCAGCAGCGGGCCGGCGCGCAGCACTGTCCTCGTGCTGGCGGCTGCCGCCCCGGCGGCAGTGGTGCTGTCCCACCTCGCGCGGCGCCGGTTCGCCCGGCCCGCCCCGTGGTGGTTCCTCGCCGCGGGGCTCACCTCCCTCGCGGTGAACAGCGTCATGTGGCTCGTCCAGGTCGGGCTGGGCGGCATGGCTGTCGCCCAGGGGGCCGTTGCCGACGCGACCCTGCTCGCGGGCTACGTGCTGCTGCTCATCGGCGCGGTGCTGGTGCTCACGCCCTTCGCGCGGCAGGACGGCGGCGCGCTCGCCGAGGCGGGAGTCGGGTGGCTGGCCTCGGCGAGCCTGCTGTGGGTCGTGCTGATGCAGCCCGCGCTGGTCCGCCAGGGCGCCTCCCCCGCCGACCACCTCCACGCGCTCCTCGTGGTGCTGCTGGTGAGCGGCATCGCCGGGATGCTCCTGCGTGTGGCGGCCGCCCACCGGGCCGCGCGCCCCAGCCTGCTCTACCTGCTGCTCGCGGTGGCGCTCACCCTCGTGGGAACCGTGGCCCGCACCCTCACGTACGAGGCTGCCGACGGGTCGTCAGCGCACTGGCTCGGCGCCGTGTGGATCGTGGCGTACGGCGCGGTCGCGGCCGCGTGCGTCCATCCGTCGTCCGACGCGCTCACGGCGTCATCCGCCGCCCCCGCCGACCGGCTCAGCATCACGCGGCTCACGTTCTTCGGGCTGGCACTGGGCCTGAACCCGGTGCTCGCGGGCCTCCAACAGGCGCTGCGGAGCGACGTGGACTGGATGCTCCTCACGCTCTCCACGCTGGCGATCGTGCCGCTCGTCGTCATCCGCATCGGGCGGCTCGCGCGCCGTCAGGAGCAGGCCGAGCAGGCGCTCGCCCGCCTCGCGTCACGTGACGAGCTCACGGGCCTGGCGAACCGCCGGGTCGCTATCGCGCACCTCACGGACGTGCTCCAGCGGCTGGAGGCGGGTGACGTGCCCGGCGTCACTGCGCTGTTCCTCGACGTGGACGGGCTCAAGGCCGTGAACGACCAGCACGGGCACGGCGCGGGCGACGCCGTGATCTGCGCTGTCGCGCGGCGGGTGGACCAGGCCTCAGGGCCCGGCACGCTGACGGCCCGGCTCGGTGGAGACGAGATGCTGGTGGTGGCCGTGGGCGCCGCGGAGCGGCGGGACGCGCTGATCGGGGACGTGCGCAGAGCCCTCGACGGCAGGGTCGAGCTCGGCGACGGGGTGAGCATCGCGGCGACGGCGGCGCTGGGCGCCTGCTGGGTGGGCGCCGGCGAGCACACCGATGCGGCCCGGGTCATCGCCGAGGCCGACCGGGCGATGTACCAGGACAAGCGCCGGCAGGCCGAGGCCGCGCAACGGTGAGCCGGGCGGGAGCCGCAAAGACGGCACGGGCGTGAGCTGCTGCTCACGCCCGTGCGTCACTCACTCCCACTCGATGGTGCCCGGCGGCTTGCTCGTCACGTCGAGGACCACCCGGTTGACCTCCGGCACCTCGTTCGTGATGCGGGTGGAGATCGTCGCGAGCACGTCGTAGGGCAGGCGCGTCCAGTCGGCCGTCATCGCGTCCTCGGAGGACACGGGGCGCAGCACGATCGGGTGGCCGTAGGTGCGGCCGTCGCCCTGGACGCCGACAGAACGCACGTCGGCGAGCAGCACGACGGGGCACTGCCAGATCTCGTCGTCCAGACCCGCCTTCGTCAGCTCCTCGCGCGCGATCGCGTCGGCGGCACGCAGCGTCTCGAGGCGGTCCGCCGTGACCTCGCCGACGATGCGGATACCCAGCCCGGGGCCCGGGAACGGCTGCCGCGCGACGATCTCCTCGGGCACGCCGAGCTCGCGGCCGACCGCGCGGACCTCGTCCTTGAACAGGGTGCGCAGGGGCTCGACGAGCGAGAACTGCAGGTCGTCGGGCAGGCCGCCCACGTTGTGGTGGCTCTTGATGTTCGCCGCGCCCTCGCCGCCGCCGGACTCGACGACGTCCGGGTAGAGGGTGCCCTGCACGAGGAACTTCACCTCGGCGCCGTGCTCGCCCGCGTCCTCGACGATCTGGCGCGCCGCGTCCTCGAACACGCGGATGAACTCACGGCCGATGATCTTGCGCTTCGTCTCCGGGTCGCTGTGCCCGGCGAGCGCGGTGAGGAACCGCTCCTTCTCGTCGCGGATCACGAGGTTGACGCCCGTCGCCGCGACGAAGTCGCGCTCGATCTGCTCGACCTCGCCCGCGCGCATCAGCCCGTGGTCGACGTGCACGCACGTGAGCTGGTCGCCCACCGCGCGCTGCACGAGCGCCGCGGCGACGGCGGAGTCCACGCCGCCCGAGAG
>JAEWEI010000404.1 GCA_023389545.1 Actinomycetes bacterium
CAGATCACATCACCCACGATGACGGTCCGGCCCAGACGTGGCACGTCGACGGGCACGATGCCCACCTTGTCCCCCGCGATCATGTCCGTGGTGACGAGGTCGACCGCCGAGGAGAAGTTGCGGAAGAAGTCGCGCATCGGGATGTACTCGGCGAAGGGGGCCGGGTGCTGCTTGGAGTACTCGGCGACGACGCCGAGCCCGGGCTGCCAGAGCACGGCGGTGTTGTACCGCCCGCCCGTGGGCGGGTACTCGACGGTGCCGACCAGCAACGGCGCGCCCACCGCCCGCGCCGCCTCGTCGATGAGGCTCGCCGCCTCGGCGTCGGCCTGCGGGTCGATGTCGCTGCCGTTCTCCGGCCAGACCACGAGGTCGAGCTGGCCGCGCTCGACCCGCTCCAGCAGGGCGTGCGTGCCCGCGAGGTGGTTGTCGAGCACCTGGCGCCGCTCGGCGAACGCGTCGAGGCCGGGGCGGGGGACGTTGCCCTGCACGGCTCCCACCTGGAGGTCGCCGGTCTGCGCCCGGCTGTCGAGCGGGATGAGCGCGCCCACAGCGACGAGCGCGACGGCGGTGGCGCCGCGCAGCCCGGCCACCCCGATCGCGCCCGAGCGGATCGCGGTCCACGTCTGGGCGAGCAGCACTCCCACCGCCACCACCACGGCGGTGACCAGTGGCGCTCCCGCGACCCACGCGAACGCGACCATCGGGGACGACGCCTGCGAGAACGCCAGACGCCCCCACGGGAAGCCGCCGAACGGCCACCCGGAGCGCAACTCCTCCATCGCGACCCACAGGATGACGAACACGACGAGTTGGAGGCCGGCGCTCCGCCACACCGCGTTGCCGCGGCGGGCCCACGCCCACGCGGCGCCGAAGAGGGCGATGTAGCCCGCCTCGACGACGGTCAGGGCGAGCCAGGGCACGCGACCGACGGCGAAGTCCGCCCAGGTGATATGCGGCGCGAAGAACGTCACGCCCCAGACCAGGCCGACGAGGGCGTTCCACCAGGCGCTGTCCCGGCGCATCGCGAGGAACAGGACGGCCACGCCGAGGTAGGCGGTCCCCCACCATCCGACGTCAGGGAACGCGGCCCACGTGAGGACGCCGCCGACGACTGCGAGGAGGAGCGTCGACCAGCGTGAGGGCTCGCGAAGGGGCACCGGAGCAGGGTACGTCAGCGCCGAAGCGCAGATCCCGGCCGACCGGCCCGCGTGTCCTTCGTGCCGGATGGCGCCGAGACGACCCCATCCGTTTTCTACTGAACACGCGGGCCCAGCCGGGTCCTGGTCCGCGGGCGGAAGGCCGGGAAGCACCCGGCCGACCAGTCATCCGCAGATGCGGAACACCTGGAGAACCTACCGTCTGGAGTGGTCGTGTCAAGCAAGGGTCGGCACTGCTCAGCCGCATACGCGCAGGTCAGTCTGTCCAGTTTTGCGCCGTGTCGGATGTGTGAGCACGGCGTGTCGCCCGGAGTGTCGTCGGGAGTTCCGGGCGTTGGGCCGAGCGGGTGATTTCGGCCACGCCGTCAGCCCAGCTCGTCGTGCAGCACGACTCCCGAACGCACGGTCCGCACGCAATGCGGCGCCACGGCCCCCGGCTCGAGGTCGGGCAGGAGCGGCGATCCCGCGCGGGCGTCGGTGCTCCAGGTGGACACCCGCCCGCCCGCGCCCTGCACGGCGAGGTGCTCCGCGCGCCAGATCGCCAGGTGCGCCGGCGCGCCCACGCGGATCTCGCCGGCGCCGGTGTGGTCGAGGCCGGCCGCGCGCCATCCGCCCCGGGTGTGCGCCCGGAACGCCGCGCGCGCGGAGATCCGTTGGTCGGCGGCGTGGTGGCTGATCGCAGCGCGCACCGCGCCCCACGGGTCGAACGGCGTGACCGGCGCATCCGAGCCGAACGCCAGTGGGATGCCCGCTGCGGCGAGGTCGGCGAGCGGGTTGAGCGCGGCCGCGCGCCCCGCGCCGAGCCGTGCTGCGTACATGCCGGCGTCGCCCCAGGCCGCGTCGAACGCCGGCTGCACGCTCAGGCGCACCCCCAGCAGCACGAGCGTCGCGAGCGCCTGCGCGTCGATCATCTCGGCGTGCTCGATGCGGTGGCCCGCGCCGCGAATCGCGTCGACCCCCTCGACGTCCACAGCGGCCCGCAGCCCGATCAGCAGCTCGTCCATGGCGCGGTCTCCGATGACGTGGAAGCCAGCCTGCAGCCCGGCGCGCGTCACGGAGCCGATGTGGTTGCTGATCTCCTCGGCGCCCAGGTACAGCACGCCGCTCGGGTGCTCCGCGCCCGCTGGCGCGTCGGTGTACGGCGATCGCAAGGCGGCGGTGCGCGAGCCGAGCGAGCCGTCCACTGACAGGTCGCCGCCGATGCCCGTCAGGCCGGGGATGGCAGCCGCCAGCGCCTTCGCGTCGTCGCTGGTGACGCAGAGCTCACCGCGGTAGCCGACCACCAGCGGGAGCCCGCTCGCGGGGTCGGCCGTCGCCGCGATCAGGTGGGCGAGGCCCTCACGCGTGTCGATGAACGGCGCGCTCTGCTCGTGCAGCGACACGATGCCGACGGCCGCGGCGGCGCGCATGGCCCGCAGTGTCAGCTCCTCGCGACGCGTGTGGCCGACATCGCGGGCGAGCGCCCGGGCGGCGTGGTGGGCGTCCCGCTCGACTCGGCCGTCCTCGGACCAGCCGGGAAGCCCGCGCAGGCCTGCCGCGTCGGCGAACGACGACGAGACCACCGCCGAGTGCGCGTCGACTCGGGCGAGGTACACCGGCCGGCCGCCGGCGGCCTGGTCGAGCTCGTCGATGCGCGGCGCGCGCCCCTCGGGCCAGTCCTGCTCGTCCCAGCCGTGGCCCAGCAGCGGCTCGGAGCCGGACCGGGCACGCGAGGCAGCGTGGACGGCGGCGAGCGCGTCAGCGAGCGACAGCACCCCGGCCTCGGGCGTCAGCGCGACGCCGTCGAGAGCGAAGCCGGTCTCGAGGAGGTGCGCGTGGGCGTCCACGAAGCCCGGGGCGACGAGCGCGCCGTCGAGGTCCACGACCTCGTCCGCGCGGTCTGTCATGCCGTCAGCGGTGTCGTCGGCGCCGATCCAGGCGATCACGCCGTCCTCGACGAGCAGCGCCTCGGCGAAAGGGTCTGCGGGAGAGTGGACCACGCCGTGGCGGTACAGGGTTGAGCTCACGAGGGCTCACCATATCTCCGTCACAGCGAGGAGTACGCGACGACCCCACGGCGCAGCGCCTGCACAGCGCGGGCGGCCGTCTGCCGCAGGCGCGCGTCCGGGGCCGCCTGGGCGATCTGGTCGAGCAGGTCGATGACCTGCTTGCACCACCGCACGAAGTCCCCCGCGGCGAGCTCGCTGCCGCGCAGCACGGAGTCGAGTGAGCGGCCCTGTGCCCAGCGGTGCACCGACTGCGCCAAGCCCAGGTCGATCGGCCCCGTCGCCTCCAGGCGGTGCTCCGCCTCCAGGTCGTCCAGCTCGGACCAGATGCGGACCGTCTCGTCGAGCGCCTGGCCCAGCGGGCCCTGCGGGCCGCCCGGGATGGGCGGGACCACCTCGCGGTCGTCACGGCGCGCGGAGTACACGACCGTCGAGACGGCCGCCGCCAGCCCGGCCGGGTCGAGGCCCTGCCACGCCCCACGTCGCAGGCACTCGGCGACGAGCAGGTCGTTCTCCGCGTAGATCCGGCGCAGCCAGCGCCCGTCGTCGGTGACGACAGTCCGGGCGCGGCCGTCGTCCTCCGTCACGGTGCGCAGGTAGCCGAGCTGGAGCAGCACCTCGCAGATGCGGTCGAAGACCTTGGCGATCGACCCGGTGCGCCCAGCGATCCGCGCGACGAGCGCATCGTGCTCGCGCTTCAGGCGCGACCAGCGCTCCGCCCACCGAGCGTGGTCCTCGCGCTCGGGGCACTGGTGGCACGGGTGCGCCCGCAGCTGGCGCCGGAGGTCCAGGAGGACGGCGTCCTCAGGCCCCTGCGCCCGCCCACGACGTCCGCCCCGGCGCACGGCCCCCTTCTTGTCGCGGTGCGGTCCTTCCACGTCGAGGTCGGCCAGCGTCCGCCGCAGCGTCGCGGCGAGCTCGCGCCGGCCCGCGGCGGTGCGGCCGTTGAAGGACTTCGGCACCCGCAGGAACCCGAGCTTGCGCACACCCTCGCCCACGTCGTCGACGGCGAGGCGGCGCACGTGGTGGTCAGTGGTCAGCACGGTGGGGCGCGGTCCCTCGAAGCCGGCCACCGTGCCGGGGTCGAGCACCACGGCGTGCCCGGAGCGTCGCCCGGCCCGGATCTCGATGACGTCCCCGACGCGCAGGCCCTCCAGGGAGCGGCCCACCTCCCTGCGGCGCTCCGCGGCGGCCTCCTTCGTCAGCGCCCGTTCCCGGTCGGAGATCGCGCGCCGCAGGGCCGCGTACTCGCGGAAGTCCCCGAGGTGGCACTGCATGGCCTCCGCGTAGCCCTCGAGCGCCTCCGAGTGGCTCTGCGCCTCGCGGGCCAGGCCCACCACGCCCCGGTCGGCCTGGAACTGCGCGAAGGACTGCTCGAGGACCTCCCGCGCTCGCGGGCGGCCCACCTGGGACACCAAGTTGACCGCCATGTTGTACGTCGGCCGGAAGCTCGAGCGCAGCGGGTACAGGCGCTTGGACGCCAGCCCGGCCAACGCCACCAGGTCCAGTCCCGGGTGGTCCACCACCACCGCATGGCCCTCGACGTCGATGCCGCGCCGCCCGGCGCGCCCGGTGAGCTGGGTGTACTCCCCCGGCGTGATCTCGACGTGCCGCGAGCCGTCCCACTTCACGAGCTTCTCGAGGACCACCGAGCGGGCCGGCATGTTGATGCCCAGCGCGAGCGTCTCCGTGGCGAACACCACGCGGATCAGGCCGCGCGCGAAGAGGTCCTCGACGGTCTCCTTGAACAGCGGGAGCATCCCCGCATGGTGGGCTGCGACGCCGCGCGACAGGGCGTCCACGAAACCCCAGTACCCGAGCACGTCGAGGTCCTCGGGGGGAATGGACGCGCACCGCTGCTCGACGACACGGCGGATCTCCGCCTCTTGCTCCTGGTCCGTGAGCCGCAGTCCGGCGGCGACGCACTGCGCGACAGCGCCCTCGCAGCCGGCCCTGGAGAAGATGAAGGCGATGGCCGGCAGCAGTCCGGCCTCCTCCAACAGGTCGACGACCATGAACCGCGGCGTCGGGCGGCCCCGCCCCTGCCCGGGCCCTTGCCCTCGGCCCCGGTACCCGCGGTCGCCGGGGCCACGCCGCTGGTGCGGCGGCCCGCCGTCGCGGTCGCGGCGCGCCGCCCGGGCCAGCTCCGGGTTGATCGGAGGGTTCACACCGGGGTCGGTGGGATCCACGTGCCCGGCGTACAAGTCGTGCAACGCGCCGCGCACCAGCACGTGCTGGCCGAGCGGCACCGGGCGGTGCTCGCTCACCACGACGGCGGTGTCGCCGCGCACCGCTGTGAGCCAGTCTCCGAACTCCTCGGCGTTGGACACGGTCGCGGACAGGGAGACGAGCTGCACGTCGTCCGGCAGGTGCAGGATGACCTCCTCCCACACGGGTCCGCGGAAGCGGTCGGCCAGGTAGTGGACCTCGTCCATCACCACGTACCCGAGGCCGGTCAGGGCGTTCGAGCCCGCGTAGAGCATGTTGCGCAGCACCTCGGTGGTCATCACGACCACCGGCGCGTCGCCGTTGACTGACGTGTCCCCTGTCAGCAGGCCGACGTTCTCGGCGCCGTGCCGCGCCGCCAAGTCGCCGTACTTCTGGTTCGAGAGCGCCTTGATGGGCGTCGTGTAGAACGCCTTGCGGCCGGTGGCCAACGCCAGGTGCACGGCGAACTCGCCGACCACGGTCTTGCCCGCGCCGGTGGGCGCCGCGACCAGCACCCCGCTGCCCCGCTCGACCGCCTCGCACGCCTCGACCTGGAAGTCGTCGAGGGGGAAGTCCAACGCCTCCCGGAACCGGGTCAGGTCGCTCTCCGCGGCCGCCGCGCGCCGACGTGCTGCCGCATACCGCTCTGCCGGGGACTGCTCAAGACGACCTGCCACCTGTCAACCCTAGGCGACCGGTCAGGCGAGCACCTGCACGGCGCCCGGGTGGACCTGGGCCAGCAACGGCGTGGGCCCCAGCCGCTCGCCGTCCGCGAACGCGTCGGGCGGAGTCGCGCCCAGCCGCTCCACCGGCTCGATGAGCGCCGTGCGGGAGCGGAACACCTGGACCGCGGGGTGGCGCACGTGCCGCCCCGTGTACATCCCGGGGAAGATCCGCACCACACCGGCCCGGGTGAACGGCCCGGCGACCACCACGTCCAGCAGCCCGTCGTCGAGCTCCGCGTCGGGCGCGATCTTCACGCCGCCCCCGAACCAGGGGGCGTTCGCCACGGCGACCACGCAGCCAGCCGACTCCCACACGACGTCGTCGAGCGTCACGCGGTACCCGTAGGCGGCGAAGGCGCGCAGCTCGCCGGCCAGGGCCCGCACGTACCGGGCGCTCCCCCGGGGCCAGCGCATCGTGTTGGCGCGCGCGTTCACCGCCGCGTCGACGCCGCAGGACAGCGTCCCCAGGTACCAGGTGCGAGCGGTGTGCAGCGGCGGCCCGGCGCTGACCGCGTCGATTCCGCGCGGACCGTGCGCGAGCCCGTGCTCAATGGCGCGCACCGACGCGCCCACGTCGCCGCGCGGAAGCCCCAGGGCGCGCGCCAGGTCGTTGCCCGTGCCGACGGCCACGATGCCGAGTGGCAGGTCTGTCTCCGCGACGACATTCGCGCCCAGGTTGGCCATCCCGTCGCCGCCGACCATCACCAGCGCGTCGAGCCCGCGCACCGCCGCGTGGCGGGCCCGCGCGCTCGCGGACTCCAGGTCCGCGGCGGACAGGTCCTCGACGTGGTGCCCGCGACGGCGCAGCGCGTCAACAGCCGCCGCTCCCGCGCCGTGGCCCCGGCCCCGCCCTGCGGCGGGGTTGACCACGACGCCGATATGCGTCACGCGCGGCCTGGCTCGTCGGCGTCCGCCGGCGTGGTCGCTCCCTCGTCGTCGTCCGCCATCGTCCCGTCGAGCCCGGGCAGGCCCGCCGCGATCCGCGCCTTGTTCACGCGGCGGTCGTGCAGCACGCAGATCCCCAGCGCGATGAAGTACAGCGCGCAGATCGGCAGCGCCATGACCACCATCGTGATCGCGTCGGGGGTGGGGGTCATGACCGCGGCGAACACGAACGCCAGCAGGACGGCCCAACGCCAGCCCTTGGCCCAGGTGGAGGCCCGCACGAGGCCCGCCAGGTTGACCGCGACCATCACCACTGGCAGCACGAACGCGACGCCGAAGGCGAGGACGAAGCGCATGACGAAGCTCAGGTACGTCTGCGCGTCGATCAGGTTGGTGGCCTCCTGCGGGATGAAGTCCGTCAGGACGCGCACCGCGGTGGGCATCGTGGTCCAAGCGAGGAACGAGCCGGCGAGGAACAGCGGCGCCGCCGCCCCCACGAACCCGATGGCGTACCCGCGCTCCCGCCGGGTGAGCCCGGGGGTCACGAACGCCCAGAACTGGAACAGCCACCACGGGCTGGTGAGGATCGCGCCGAGGAACAGCGAGATCTTCAGGCGCATGTCGAACGCGGTGGCCAGGCCGCCGAAGTTCACCGAGGCGGTGGCTCCGCGCGCCTCCGCGGCGTCGAGCAGCGGCTTCTGGAGCGCGTGGAACACCGGGTCGAACAGCAACCACCCGAACACTGCGCCGACCACGAGTCCGCAAGCGGCCAGGAACAGGCGCTTGCGGAGCTCGATCAGGTGCTCGCGCAGGGGCATCCGGCCGCCGGCGGCTGGCCGGCGGGCCTTGTCGCTCATGGGGGTCAGCTCGAGGGCTGGTCGCCCCCGGCCGCAGGCGCCTGCGCCGGTCGCTCAGGCTGCGGCGCGGCGGCTGGCGGGTCGGCCACGGCCTGCGGGGCTGCCGCGGGCGGCACGACCACGGGGGCGGGCGCTGCTGCCGACGGACGTGTGTCGTTGTCCTCGGTGAGGTCCTTGACCTCGTTCTTGAAGATCTTCAACGACTGCCCCACGCTCTTGGCGAGATCAGGGAGCCGCTTCGCCCCGAAGAGGAGCAGCACGATGATCACCAGGACCAGGATGTGCATGGGCTTGAGCGCGTTCATCGGATGTCTCCCTCGAACCTATGGTGCAGCGATACTAACCGGCGGACAGGGGTGCTCGACGCCCCCCTTGGTCCCGCCCGATGCCTGCTCAACGGCTGTAGGCGCGCCAGCGCGCGTACGTGGCCTCGCGTCGGCCCGCGCGGGCCGCCGCCCGTTCCGCGCGCTCCTCCCGCAACCGGTCGACGGTGGCCCGGTGCTGGCCTGGGTCGTCCAGGAGCTGGGGTCGAGCCGCTGGGAGCGCGGCGGCGGCGTCCGACAGCTCGGCCATCCGCTCGCTCAGGACGCTCAGCACCTCCGCCGCACGGCCCAGCTCGCGCATCAGCGCCACACCCTTGCGCCACAGGTCACGCCCGAGCAGGAACGCGCCGACGAGCGACCCCACGATGAGGACAGTCCAGACGAGGAACCAGAGCACCCGCCCACCCTAGTGCGAGGTCGCCGTCCGCCGCCCCGGCGAGCCGGAGAACGCGCTAGGCGGTCGGCGACGCCTGCTCCCCCAGCGGCCCGTACGCCTCGAGCGCGTCGCGCGCGAACCCGGCCACGGCTGCGGCGACGTCCGGGGGGCGCACCTCGAGCACGTCCTCCGCGACGCTCAGCACGAGGTGGCGCAGCCACGCCTGGTTCGCCACCCGCAGGTCCACCTCGAACGACCCGTCGGGGGCGTTGCGCACCGCCTCGACGGGCACGCTCTCAGCGACCCATCGCGCGCGACTGGCCAGGCGCAGCGTGACCAGGCCGCCCGACGCGTCCGGGCGGAAGTCCGTCGCCCGCCCACTCACCGGATGCGACTCGGCCGGCGTGTCCAGCACCCTGGCCGCGACCACCCGGTCGACCCGGAACAGGCGCTCGCCGCCGGCCCGCAAGCACCAGGCGAGCAGGTAGGACCGCTCATCGGACGTCACCAGCCGGATCGGGTCCACCTCGCGCTCGCTCGCGACGTCCGCCGCGTTGACGTAGCGCAGCCACATGCGCCGGCCCGACTGCAGGGCGGACCCGATGGCCGCGACCACCTGCGGCGCGCCGTCCACCGCGAGGCGCACGTCCACCCCGGCGGCCGCCTCGCCGGTGGCCGCGGTGAGCTTCTCCAGCGCTGAGGACAGCACCTGGGACCGCTCGGCGTCCAGGCTCGGGTCCAGCGCCTCGCGCATGGCGCGCAACGCGGCCACCAGTGCCACCGCCTCGCGGGTGCCGAGCCGCAGCGGCCGTGTCATCCCCCGGGCCTCGGTGAGCCGCACCACGCCCTCCTCATAGGAGGCCGCGTCGAAGTCGATCAAGTCATGCGGGTAGTAGCCGGGCGTGCCCGTCATCCAGAGGGTGTCGACATCGTCGATGACCTGCCGCGGGCTCACCCCGAAGTGCGCCGCGACCTGCTCGACGGGCACCCCCGCATGGCGGTCCAGGTAGGTGATCATCCCCAGCAGCCGCAGCAGTCGCTCGCTCGCGCGCTCAGCCATCAGACGCACCTCCCGACGGAGCGGGGTGCAGGGAGGCGGCGACCCGCAGCAGGCGCACCACCGCCTGGCGCAGCGCCACGGGGGCCAGGACCACGACGGCGTCGCCGTAGCCCAGCACCTCCTCCGCCATCTCCCCGAGCGACGTGAACGGCACCCGGACCAGGTCGCGATCGGCGAGCGGCGAGGCGGCGGCATCCCCCTCCACAGGCGGCAGCGCCCGGGCCCGCAGCGCCTCGGCCCGCTCAGCGCGCACCGCCAGCACGGCGACCTGCTGAGCCCCCCCGCTCCACGACCGCATCGCGGCCTCGAGCACCTGCGCCTCGGGCGCGTCGAACCCGCCCTCGGGCCCGGCGGCCCGCACTGGCCCCTCGATGCGGCTCAGCCGGAACGAGCGGGCCTCCCCGCGCTCGCGGTCATGGCCGACGAGGAACCAGCCGCCGCGGCGGGCCAGCAGCCGCCACGGCTCCACCGTGCGGGCGCGCACCTCGCCGGTGCTCGCCGCGCGGTAGGTGAACGTCACGGCGCGGCGGGACTGGACGGCCTCGAGCAGCGGCCCGAAGCTGTCCCCCGCCGCGCGCACCCGAGGGGCCAGGCCCGCCACGAGGTCCGCGGCCTCGGGAGCGTCGCCGACGGCTCGCAGCTTCGTCAGCGCCCGGGTCGTGTCGGTGCGCACGGACTGGTCCTGCCAGAACTGGGAGGCCAGCGAGAGCACGCCCAGCTCGGCGGGGGTCAGGTCGATCGCCGGCA
>JAEWEI010000092.1 GCA_023389545.1 Actinomycetes bacterium
CACCGGTGACGGGCCCGCCACTGAGGCGGGCCCGGGCCCGGCGCGGCGCGGCGCGGGAGTCGCGCGTCGTTAGGCCGCGGAGGCCGCGTCCTTGCGCGGGCGTCCGCGCCCGCGCTTGACCGCGACCACGGCCCCGGCGACGAAGACCTCTCCACCCCAGACGCCCCACGGCTCCGCCCGCTCCAGGGCTCCGGCCAGGCAGCCCTCGATGATCGGACAGCCTCGGCACATGGCCTTCGCCTTCTCGACCTGGGCGGTCTGCTCGGCGAACCAGAGCTCGGGGTCGTTCGACCGGCACGGGATGAGGCCCGCGACCATCTCGTCGAACTGGTGGTGGTCGTCGGCGGTGGTGGTGGGCGCGAGGGGCCAGGGGCCGGATCCGCCCTGGTTCACCGTGTCGAGCAGCGTGGTGAGCCGCACGATGTCCTCCTGAAGTGTCGAGCTGGTGAGCGTGATGCGAGGTTCCGGAGCCTCCGGGACCTGCGCCGCTCCCCTGTGACTTCAGGTGGAAAGACGAAGGCCGCGGTGTCCGAGTGAGGACTCCGCGGCCTGGATTCGGTCGGTCAGACCGTCAGGTGTGATGCGGAGTCGGGAGGGCCGGCAAGCGCCGTGAAGCCGCCTGCCGTCTTGCCGGTCGTCGTGATGACGTCCGTCGTGACGCCAAAAGCCGACCAGCCCTGGCGCATGCCGGAGATGGGCGCAGCGGGACGCGGCGTGTACGCGATCGTGCTGATCACGTTGCGCTTCATGGTCTCCATCAGTGCACCCACCTCCTCTCAACTCGGGCCATCGCCTCTTCGGCACGGCCCTCCTACAGGGACGACAGACAGGTTATGCGTCGCTCATCAAGCCGCACAACTCTTTTATTCGCGAATTCTCGGATGGGTTTCTCACCGCGGATCCGCCGCCTCCGCCCGGCCGGGAGGAAGGCATCCTCACCCGGGCGAATCGCCCGCGACGATGGCCAGGAGCGTCGCCCCGAACCTGTCGATCTTCGCCGGGCCTATGCCGTTGACCCGTGCGAGCTCGGCCACCGTCGACGGCCGCTGTGCGGCGATGCCCACGAGCGCGGCCTCGTTCAGCACCGTGTACGCGGGCTTCGACGTCTCTGTGGCGACCAGCGCGCGCCACTCCATCAGCCGGGACAGGAGCTCGGGGTCGGCGTCGGCGGGGACGGCCGTGGCACGCGAAGGGCGTCCCGTCCGCGTCGCAGGCCTGTCGTCATGCGGCCACAGGCCGTCCAGGAATCGGGTCCGCCGGCGAGAGGCGCGCCCCCCGGGGTTCCGGGCGCGCGCATAGGACAGCTCGAGGTGCTCGCGGGCCCGCGTGATGCCGACGTACAGCAGGCGACGCTCCTCGGCGATCGCGGCGTCCGTCTCCGCGAGGGAGATCGGCATCAGCCCCTCGCTCACGCCCGCGAGGAACACGGCGTCCCACTCCAGGCCCTTGGCGGCGTGCAACGAGGCCAGCGTGACGCCCTCGACAGTGGGCGCGTGCTGCGTCGCCGCGCGCTCGTCGAGCTCCGCGACGAGATCGGGCAGCCTCGCCTGACGCCCCTCCCGCTCGGCGACGGCGGCAATGTCGTCCGCGAGCGCGACGAGCGCCTGCATCGCGTCCCAGCGCTCGCGCGCCGCGCCACGGGCCGCCGGCGGCTCAGGCGCCCAGCCCACCGCCAGCAGCACATCGCGCGCGAGCTGCGGCATCGGCTCGTCGGCCCCCGCCGCCCGCCCGGCCCCGCGGAGCAGCAGGATGGCGTCGCGCACGTCCCGCCGGGCGAAGAACCGGTCGCCACCGCGCACCTGGTAGCCGATGCCCGCGGACGCGAGCGCCTGCTCGAACGGCTCCGACTGGGCGTTCGTGCGGTACAGCACGGCGATCTCGCTGGGCCGCGTGCCCGCGGCGATCAACCGCCCGATCCGGGCGGCGATCCCGGCGGCCTCCGCGTCGTCGTCGTCATAGGCCGTGTACCCCACGGGCGGGCCCGCTGGCCGGTGCGCCACCAGCTCGAGCGGCGCATGGGCGCCGGACTGGCCGCGCGCGGCCTTGGCGAGCAGGCGGTTCGCGAGCCCCACCACTTGCGGGGTGGAGCGGTAGTCGCGTGTGAGCCGCACGACCTGCGCCTTCGGTCGCGTGCGGGAGAACGTGAGCAGGTGGTGGGGCGTGGCGCCGGTGAACGAGTAGATGGTCTGGCTCGGGTCTCCCACGACGCAGATGTCCTGCCTGCCGCCCAGCCACTGATCGAGCAGGAACTGCTGCAGCGGCGAGACGTCCTGGTACTCGTCGACCACGAAGTGCTTGTACTGGGCCCGGACCTCGGCGGCCACGTCGCCCCGGCTCTCCAGCAGGGCGGCGAGCAGCAGCAGCACGTCCTCGAAGTCGATGACGCCGCGCTCGGTCTTGACCTGCTCGTAGACGTCCAGGAGCCGCGCCACGGCCTGCCGGTCGAAGCCCGCGGGGGCCGGGCGGTCCAGCGCGGTGGCAGCCCGCACATAGTCGTCCTGCGTGACGAGGGAGACCTTCGACCACTCGATCTCCGAGGCCAGGTCGCGCACACCGATGCGGTCGACGGACAGGCTGAGCCGCTGAGCCGCCTCCGCGACCACCGGGGCCTTGTGCTCGAGGATGCGCGGCGGCGCGCCGCCCACCACCTTCGGCCAGAAGAACCCGAGCTGGCGCAGGGCGGCGGCGTGGAACGTGCGCGCCTGCACGCCCGCGACCCCCAGGTCCCGCAGGCGGGTCCGCATCTCCCCCGCGGCCCGCGCCGTGAACGTCACCGCCAGCAC
>JAEWEI010000157.1 GCA_023389545.1 Actinomycetes bacterium
GGTCCACGTTGTGCCGGGGGGCGACCCGCGCGCGTCGGCGGCCACCGTCGACGCGCTCGCCGGGATCGGCCCCGTCCTCGCGCTCGGAGCGTCATTCGGCTCGCAGGAGCTGCTGGCCACGCGCCTCGCGAGCGTGGCCACCGGCGTGCAGGCGCCCGGCGGCGGCCAGCTCGTCTTCCCGGCGGCGCCGGGCACCCCCGGCAAGAAGTACGTCGCGCTGTACGGCACTCCGGGCACCCCGGCGCTGGGCCTGCTCGGCGAGCAGGACGTGCCGGCGACGATCGCCCGCGCCCAGCAGCTCGCCGCCGAGTACCAGGCGCTCACCGGGGACACGGTGGTCCCGATGCTCGAGGTGATCGCGACGATCGCCTCGGCGGGGCCGGAGGACGGCAGCTACTCCCGGATGCGCCCGGTGGAGGACCTCCGCCCGCTCGTCGACGCCGCGGGCGAGGCTGGCCTGGCGGTCGTGCTGGACCTGCAGCCCGGTCGCACAGACTTCGTCACGCAGGCCCAGGCGTATGCGGACCTGCTCGCGCTGCCGCATGTGAGCCTTGCCCTCGACCCCGAGTGGCGGCTCGCCCCCGATCAGGTGCACCTGCGGCAGATCGGCTCCGTGGGCATCGACGAGGTCAACGCGGTCGTCGCCTGGCTCGCTGATTTCACCCGCGAGCGCGCGCTGCCCCAGAAGATGCTGGTGCTGCACCAGTTCTCGCTGCGGATGATCACGGAGCGCGAGCGCCTCGACATGAGCCGCGACGAGCTCGCGCTGCTCGTCCACGTGGACGGGCAGGGCTCGCAGCCCGCGAAGGCGGGCACCTGGGCCGCTCTCCAGGCGGGCGCCCCGGCGGGCTTGCGATGGGGGTGGAAGAACTTCATCGACGAGGACCTGCCGATGCTCGACCCCACCCAGACATACCAGGTCACACCGGTCCCTGACCTGGTCACCTACCAGTAGCGGGACGGCACGGGCGAGTCGTGGCCCCAAGGATCTCGACCTAGGCTGCGGGCGATGAGCGAGCCCTCTGAGCGCACCCCCGAACCGCTGGCCGAGGCGCCGGCGCCCCGCCGCCGTGCGCGCTCGCGCTGGTTGCGGGTGGGGTTGCCCGTGCTGCTCGGGGTGCTTGCCGCCCTGGTGTTCGGCGTCACGACGGCCACTGCCGATCTGAGCCTGGGCCCGCATCAGGCGCGCTATGACGTGACGACGGACAGTGTGGTCACCGTCGACCTCGGCCCGCTGGGCACCTTGCAGCTCGACTCCCCGCTGCCGCTCACGCTCGGCGTGCACGTCACCGTCGAGGAGATCCCCGACTCGTTCACTGCTGTCGACGCCGCCACGACGCTGCAGGCCCTCAGCGGGGACCTCCAGGGCTACCTGCAGTTCTTCGCGGGCCCCCAGGCCACAGTGCACGACGCGACGCAGGCGCTGGTCGCGGATGCGGTGTGGCGCTCGCTCGGGGCCTTCGCGGTGCTCGCGGCGCTCTGGTGCGGTGGCCGCTGGCTGATGGGCCGGGCGCGCCGCGAGGAGGTGGCCGAGCGCCTGGCGCCCCACGCCCGCCAGATCACGGGTGGCGTGCTGGTGATGAGCCTGGCGCTGGGCGTGCTCACGTCGAGCCTGGGCCAGGCGGGGCGGCCACAGTCCGAGGCCCGGGCGTCGGCCGTCTTCGACGGCACCCCGCTCGAGGGCGCCCGGGTGACCGGGCGGCTCGGCGGCGTGATCGACACCTACGGCGGCTATGTCGTGGACGCCTACCGCTCGAACACGGAGTTCTACGACCGGGCAGAGACCGCGCTGCAGGTCGCGTGGCGGGAGCGGGAGGAGCTCATCGCGCAGGCGGAGGCTCCATCGGGCCCGTCGGTGCGCCTCGACCCGGGCGTGCCCGCGCCCGCCGCCGCGGTGGACGCAGCCGGCGGCGAGGGCGTCGGCGAGGAGTCCCGTGAGGAGCCCGGCGAGGACGTTGGCGACGCCGACGCCGACGCCGATGCGGACATCGACGCCACGCCCACGCCGACGCCCAGCACGTCGCCCTCCCCGAGCGGCGAGCCGTCGAAGGACGCGGAGCCGGTGGTGCTGCTGGTCGTCTCCGACCTGCACTGCAACGTGGGCATGGCCCCGGTGATCCGCTCGCTCGCGGAGCTGTCGCAGGCCCAGGTGATCCTCGACGGCGGGGACACCACCATCAACGGCACGGCGGTGGAGCAGTACTGCGTGACCACGTTCGCGCAGGCGGCGCCGAGTGGCGTGCCGATCGTCACGTCGCCTGGCAACCACGACTCGCGTGAGACGTCCGCGATGTACGCCAGGGCCGGGGCCACGGTGCTGTCGGGCGAGGTGGTCGAGGTGGCCGGGGTGCGCATCCTCGGCGACCGGGACCCGAATGAGACGCGCATCGGCGCCGGCACGTCCTCGGCTGACACGGAGACCGCCGCGGAGATGGGCGAGCGGCTCGCCCAGAAGGCGTGCGCGGATCCGGACGGGGTGGACCTGCTGCTCGTCCACACGCCGCGGGTGGGACAGGCGGCACTCGACGAGGGCTGCGTGCCCGCGCAGGTGTCGGGGCACATGCACCGCAGGGCGGGGCCGTCGATGACGGGGGAGGGGGTCCGCTACGTGAGCTCGAGCACGGCAGGGGCGTCCGCCGGGCAGGCGACCGTGGGGCCGCTGAACGGCGTCGCGGAGATGACTGTGCTGCGCTTCGACCCGGACGGGCGCAGGATGCTCGACTACCAGGTGGTGCAGATCGGCACTGACGCGTCGGTGGAGGTGGGGCCGCGGCTCGCCTGGCCGTCGCTGTCCCCGCTGCTGAGCCGGCCGCGCTCGCCGCTGCTGGTGCCCATCGGCTGACGCCTGCGCCGAGGCGCCGGGGTTGGGCTGCCGCGGCGGGGCGGGTTGCCCCGCGCGTGGGCGGGCGGCAGAATGTTCGGAGTGCCGAACTTTTCCTTTCGACGTGCCGCAGCCGGTCGACGGGCTGCGATCTCGCGCGGCCCAGCGTGGCTCGTCGCCGCGGTGTGCGGCGTGCTGCTCCTCGCCGCATGCGGCGGCACGACGGGCGCGCAGCAACGGGCGGAGGCATCGGCTGACGCCGCACAGGACGCGCGCCCGGTCGTGCTCGCGACGTTCACCGTCATCGCCGACATGGCGAGCGTCGTGGCGGGCGACCACCTGCGCGTGGAGTCGGTCACCAAGGCCGGCGCCGAGATCCACGGCTACGAGCCCACCCCCGACGACCTGCGCCGGGCGGCCCGCGCCGACCTCGTGCTCGACAACGGGCTGGGCCTCGAGGCGTGGTTCGACAAGTTCGTCGACCGGCTTGACGCGCCCCATGTGACCCTCTCGGACGGCGTCGACACCATCCCGATCACGGGCGGCGAGGCGCGCGGCCACGCGAACCCGCACGCGTGGATGTCGCCCGCCGCAGCACAGGTCTACGTGGCGAACATCGCCGACGCGTTCGCCGCGCTCGACCCCGCCCATGCCGAGGACTACCGGGCCAACGCGGCGGCGTACTCGGCGCAGATCGCGGCCCTCGGCGACGAGCTCGAGCGCGAGCTCGCCGCGCTCGACCCGGCACGGCGGGCGCTGGTCACCTGCGAGGGCGCGTTCTCGTACCTCGCGCGCGACGCGGGCCTGGCGGAGGCGTGGCTGTGGCCGGTCAACTCCGAGCGCCAGGGCACCCCGCAGCAGGTCGCCGCCACCATCGACTTCGTGCGGGACAACCGCGTGCCCGCCGTGTTCTGCGAGTCGACGGTCTCCTCGACCGCACAGGAGCAGGTCGCCGACGAGGCGGGCGCCCGGTTCGCCGGCGTGCTGTACGTCGACTCGCTGTCCGAGGCCGACGGCCCGGTGCCGACCTACCTGCAACTGCTCGCGCATGACGTGCGGACCATCGTCGCCGGGCTCACCGGGGCCGATGCGGAGGCGCGGCCATGACCGCCGCCGCGATCGAGGTCCGCGGCCTCACGGTCCGGTACCACGAGGTCGTGGCCCTCGACGGGGCCTCCCTGACTGTGCTCCCCGGGCGGCTGACCGGCCTGCTGGGCATGAACGGATCGGGCAAGTCGAGCCTGCTCAAGGCGGTCATGGGCATCGTCACGCCCGACGCGGGCGAGGTCCGCGTGCTCGGCCGCGCCTCACGTGACGCGCGCCGCGAGGCGCTGCTCGGCTACGTCCCGCAGTCGGAAGACGTCGACTGGTCGTTCCCGCTCACCGTCCACGACGTGGTGTCCCAGGGCCGGTACGGGCGGCTCGGCCCGCTGCGAGGGCTCAGGTCCGCCGATCGCCAGGCGGTCGACTCCGCGCTCGCGCGGGTGGGGCTCGCCGACCTGGCCGGACGCCAGATCGGCAGGCTCTCGGGCGGCCAGCGCAAGCGGGCGTTCATCGCGCGCTGCCTCGCCCAGGAGGCCCAGGTGTTGCTGCTCGACGAGCCGTTCGCCGGCGTGGACGTGTCCTCGCAGGCCACCCTCACGGCGCTGCTGCGCGAGCTCGTCGCCGAGGGGGTCGCCGCGCTGGTGTCCACACACGACCTCGCGGCGCTGCCCGCGCTCGCGGACGACGCGGTGCTGCTGCACCGCCGGGTGCTGGCCGCCGGATCGCCGCAGGAGGTGCTGCGGCCCGAGAACCTCGCGCTCGCCTTCGGAGGGGACTCATGACGGTGGTCGAGTGGCTCGCAGAGCCCTGGCAGTACGAGTTCATGCAGCGCGCGCTGCTGGTGACGGCCGTGGCGGCGGTGGTGTGCGGGCTGCTGAGCTGTTGGCTGGTGCTGATCGGCTGGTCGCTGCTGGGCGACGCGGTCGCGCACGCCGTGCTGCCGGGCGTCGTGCTCGCGTATCTGGCGGGCGTGCCGTTCGCGGTGGGGGCGCTGGTGTTCGGCCTCGGCGCGGTGGCGCTCATCGGCATGGTCCGCGAGACCACCGGCCTACGTGAGGACACCGCGATCGGTGTGGTGTTCACGACGCTGTTCGCGTTGGGCATCGTGCTGGTGTCGGTGACGCCCAGCCAGATCGACCTCGGCCACATCCTGTTCGGCAACGTGCTGGGCGTCTCGGATGTGGACATCTGGCAGGTGGTGCTGCTGGGCGCGTTGGCGTTCACCGTGCTGGTGATCAAGCGGCGCGACCTGACGCTGTACGCGTTCGACCGCACGCACGCGCACGCCGTCGGCATCTCCCCGCGCGTGCTCGCCGCGCTGCTGCTCGGGGTCCTCGCCCTGACGGTGGTGGTCGCGCTGCAGGCCATCGGCGTGGTGCTGGTCGTGGCCATGCTCATCACCCCGGGCGCCACGGCGTTCCTGCTCACCGAGCGGATGAGCAGGATGCTGGTCATCGCGCCCGTGCTGGCCGGGGGCTGCGCGCTCGCCGGGCTGTACGCGAGCTACTACCTGGACGCGTCGAGCGGCGGCATGGTGGTGCTGGCCCAGGGCCTGGTGTTCGCGCTGGTGTTCCTGTTCGCGCCGCGCCGGGGCGTGCTGCGCCGGTTGCGGGGGCGCGGCGGGGCGGCGGCGGGAGGCGACGGGATCGGGTCCGACGCCGGCGCCCCGGCCCAGGCGACGACGTCGCTCGGCCCTAGGCTGGGCGCGTGAGCTCCCCGGATTCGAATGCCTTGACGTCGGTCGCCCAGGACTACCTCAAGGTCATCTGGTCCGCGGGCGAGTGGTCGCGGGCGCCGGTCACCACCAAGATGCTGGCCGAGCGGCTGGGGGTGGGCGCGTCGACCGTCTCGGAGACGGTGCGCAGGCTCGCCGACCAGGGGCTGGTGACGCATGCCCCGTACGCGCCCATCGAGCTGACGCCCCTGGGCGTGGCCCACGCGGTGGCGATGGTGCGGCGCCACCGGCTCATCGAGACATTCCTGGTGAGCGAGTTGGGCTACGGGTGGGACGAGGTGCATGACGAGGCCGAGGTGCTCGAGCACGCGGTGTCCGACCTGATGGTGGACCGGATCGACGCGCGCCTGGGCTTCCCGACGCGCGACCCGCACGGCGACCCGATTCCCACGCGCGACGGGCAGGTGCCGATGCCGCCGGCCCGGGTGCTCTGGGACCTGGCCGACGGGGACTGGGTCGTGGCGCGCATCTCGGATGCGGACCCGGAGCTGCTGCGCTACCTGGCGTCGGTGGGCCTGGTGCTGGACGCCCGCGTGGAGGTCGCCGAGCGGCGGCACGTCACGGGC
The DNA here is from genome assembly GCA_023389545.1 of Actinomycetes bacterium. GTDB lineage: Bacteria > Actinomycetota > Actinomycetes > Actinomycetales > Cellulomonadaceae > Cellulomonas_A. The sequence goes on from JAEWEI010000157.1 coordinate 6,167, forward strand.
GTGACGGCGGTGCGGGTCCGGCCGCCCGAGCCGGGATCGCCGGAGCCCGAGCGTCCCGTGGAGCTGGGGGAGAAGGCGGCCTCGGCGATCTGGTTGGTGCCCGCAGGGTAAGGTTCCCCTCATCACCGCACGTGGACGACGGCGATTCGACGCGCCTGAGTCGAATCGTTTCGAGAACGTCGAGGCAGGCTGCCAGCCCCCACGTCCGAGCCGCTGGGAGGCGACACGCATGGCCGAGACCACATCCGAGGCGCGCCCGGCGTCGCCCGCCGCGACTGGCGGCGCCCGCCGGCGCGGCGTCCAGCCCGCGCTGATCGCCCTCGCCCTCGGCGGGTTCTCCATCGGCACCACCGAGTTCACCACGATGGGCCTGCTGCCCGAGATCGCCGCCAGCGTCGGCGTCTCGATCCCCACCGCCGGGCACATCATCACCGCGTACGCGCTCGGCGTCGTCATCGGGGCCCCGCTGCTCA
>JAEWEI010000167.1 GCA_023389545.1 Actinomycetes bacterium
GGCCCGGGCCGCGACGTCGAAGGCCGCTCCGCGTGGCAGCCGTGCCGCCGCCGCGCCCGCGACGTCATCCGGGGCGGAGGCCCCGGCGGCCGCGCAGGTCGCCGGCATCGAGGCGTACGGCATCCAGTCCATCGGGGACGCGCTCAACGCGCACCGCGCGAACAACGGGCTCCCCGCTCTGAGCATCTCGGGCTCGTCGACGTTGAGCGCGCACGCCACGGCGATGGCCTCGGAGTGGCGCATCTGGCACGGCGGCAACGACTCGATCGTCGGCTGGGTGCAGCCCGTGAGCTCCAGCGCGATGATCAACGCCTACGCCAACTCCGCGTCCCACAATGCCTGGATGCTGAAGAGCGACATCAGCCGGATGTCCATTGGCGCAGTGGTGCGCGACGGCCGCCTGTTCACGGCCATCAAGCTCAGCTGAGCGGTCGCGTCAGCACAGGGCCTGGCCCAGCCGGTCCAGGGCCAGGTCGAGGTCCTGTTCGTCGATCGTGAGGGGCGGCGCCAGCAGGATCGTCGACCCGTGGGTGTCCTTGGCGAGCACACCGCGTTCCAGCAGGCGCTCGCACAGCTCGCGGCCGGTCAGGTGGGCGGGGTCCAGGTCGACGCCCGCCCATAGGCCGACGCCCCGGCTGCGCTCGATCAGCCCGGCGGTGGTCATCGTGGCCAGCCGGGCGTGCAGGCGGGCGCCGAGGTCGCGGGCCCTGGCCTGCATCCTCCCGTCCTCGAGCAGCTCCACGACCGCCAGCCCGACAGCGCAGGCCAGCGGGTTGCCCCCGAACGTCGAGCCATGGGTGCCGGGGGACAGCACCTCGAGGACGTCCTCGCGGCCGACGACGGCGCTCACCGGCACGATGCCGCCGCCGAGCGCTTTGCCCAGGGTCATCAGATCGGGCTGCACGTCCCAGAGCTCGCACGCGAACGTGGTTCCGGTGCGGCCGAGGCCCGACTGGATCTCGTCGGCGATGAGCAGCACGCCGGCGTCGTCGCAGATCGCGCGGACTGCGGGCAGGTAGTCGGGTGGCGGCACGACGACGCCCTGCTCGCCCTGCACCGGCTCGAGCAGCACCGCGACAGTCGTCTGGTCGATGGCGTCGCGGAGCGCGTCGGCGTCCGCGAACGGGACCACGCGGAACCCGGGGGTGAACGGGCCGAACCCCTCGCGGGCCTGCGGGTCCGTGGAGAACGACACGATCGTGGTGGTGCGGCCGTGGAAGTTGCCGTCCGCCACGATGACAGTGGCCTGCTCCGGCGGCACGCCGCGCACGTCGTACCCCCACTTGCGGGCTGCCTTGAGCGCGGTCTCGACGGCCTCGGCCCCGGTGTTCATCGGCAGCACCAGCGGCTCGTCCCCCCGCAGCGCGGGCGCGGCGAGGCGGGCGAGGGCATCGGCGAACGGCTCGAGCAGGTCGTGGCCGAAGGCCCGCGACGACAGGGTGAGCCGGTCGAGCTGCGCATGCGCCGCGGCGACCAGCGCGGGGTGCCGGTGGCCGAAGTTCAGCGACGAGTAGCCCGCGAGCATGTCGATGTAGGCGCGACCGCGCACGTCCCGCGCCCACGCGCCGGAGGCCCAGGCGAGCTGGACGGGCAGCGGCGCGTAGTTGGGCGCCAGGCGGCTGCCCGCCGCCCCGGCGCCCGCGGCAGCGGTCATGGCACGTCGCGGATCTCCAGCGTGCAGCACTTGGCGCCGCCGCCACCCTTGAGGAGCTCGCTGGTGTCCACCGGGATGGTCGTGTAGCCGCGCTCGCGCAACGCGGGCGCCAGGTCCACGGCGCCGGGGGCCACGATCACGTGCTTCCCGTCGCTCACCGCGTTGAGGCCCAGGGCCGCGGCGTCACGGTCGGTGGCGTGCACGGCGTCGGGGAACAGCTCGCGGAGCGTCTCCTGCGACTCGGCGGAGAACGCCGGCGGGTAGTACGCGACCTGGGGGTTCGCGGGGTCGCTCTGCAGCACGGCCAGCGCGGTGTCGAGGTGGTAGTAGCGCGCGTCCACGAGCTCAAGCGACACGACCCGGTGGCCGGTGACCTGGGCCAGCTCGGCGTGGGCGGAGCGGTCGGTGCGGAATCCGGTGCCGGCCAGGATCAGGTCGCCCACGGGGAGGATGTCGCCCTCGCCCTCGTTGACCTCCGCGGCGGTGTGCGTGACGAATCCGCGGTCCGCGAACCACTTCTGGTACGCCGGGCCCTCGGGCGCGCGCTCGGGGTGCCGGAACTTGGCCGAGTAGACGATGCCGTCGACGATGAGGGCGCCGTTCGCGGCGTAGACCATGTCGGGCAGGCCGGGGATGGGGTCGATCGTCTCGACGGTGTGGCCGAGGTCGAGGTACACGTCGCGCAGCGTGCGCCACTGGCGCAGGGCGAGCTCGGTGTCGGTGTGCCGGGTCGAGTCCATCCACGGGTTGATCTCGTACGAGACGGTGTAGTGCACCGGCTCGCACATGAGGTAGCGGCGCTGGGTGGCGGCACGCTGGGTGGACTGGTCGGCGACCGGGCTCACGGGCATGGGTGCTCCTTCAGAAGGGCAGGAGGGTGTCGTCGCGTCATCGGGACATGGTCGGTATCGAGCCTACGAGCCGTTGAGAGGCGGAATCGACAGGTCGTGTTGTGCTGTGGGCGGTAATCGTTGCGTCGATGGCTCTGAGGCCGGCGATTCGTTGCGCAGCCGGGTGGCGCGGGCATCGAGTTCGCGCACCATCCGGCGCAGCGCCACCTGCCGGTACGAGTCCTCGAGCAGTTCGGCGACCTCGTCCCAGTCGACGGGCGCCGCGTCCAGGTCCAGCGCCAGCCAGCCCGCCGGACCGTAGTACGGCGGCGCGGAGAAGCGCGGGTCGCCCACGAGGGCGGCGCGCTCGTCCTCGTCCGGGCGCAGCACGAGGCCGTGGGGGCTGGCCTGCGTGCCGAAGGCCGCGAAGATCCTGCGCCCGGCGCGGAACGTCGGTCGGCCCCACGACTCCACCTCGGAGGACTCGGGGAAGCGGGCCGCGACGATCCGCACCTGCGCGAGGCACGGGTCGCGATCGTCGTACATCCGCGGGTGCGTCATCGGCCTGGCGGAGTGGAGGACGGAGTGGCGGGCGAGGGAGGGGCCTGCGCCCGGAGCTCACGCGCGACGCGGGCCAGCGCGAGGGCCAGCATGCCCCGCAGCACGGGCGCCACCAGTGCGGCGGCGGGCACGGGGCCGGCCAGCCAGGCCTGTTCGGACCAGGTGACCCGGCTGTGGCTGGGCCCTGCGGGCGCCACCACAATCCGTGCGGAGCCGAGCAGGATCGGGCCCAGCTTGGTGAGCACCGCGACGCCGGGCGTGCCCGCCGCGGCGTCGGGCGGGTCGAGGCGGTCGATGCGCATCCGGTCCACCACGCCTGGGGCGCCGCGTCGGGCGAAGGGGCCCGACACCGCTGTCACGTGTGCGCCCAGCCGGGGCGGCCCCGGCGGGACGTCCACCCGCGTCATCGGGATCCAGCGGATGTGGTGCCGTAGGTCCGTCAGCAGGGCGAACGCCTCGGCGGCGGGCAACGGGAGCGGCCGGGTGACCGACACCGCGCGGCCAGGGCCCTTGGTGGCGGCGCTCCGGGTGACCTGCGGAGACGACATGCCAGGCCTCCCGGCGTGTGCTGGATCGCGTCCTCCTCACGGTAGCGTCACGGGCATGGACACGCGTGTGCTGGGGCGGACGGGCAGGTCGGTCGGGGTCGTGGGCCTGGGCTGCTGGCAGTTGGGCGGGGACTGGGGCGAGGTCGCCGACGACGACGCCTTCGCGGTGCTCGACGCCGCTGTCGCCAGCGGGGTGACGTTCCTCGACACCGCTGACGTGTACGGCGACGGGCGCAGCGAGCGGCTGATCGGCCGCTTCCTCGCCGAGCGAGGCGACCAGGCCCAGGGCTTGACCGTCGCCACCAAGATGGGCCGGCGCGCGGACCCGCACGTCGCTGACGCGTACACGCTCGACGCGTTCCGCGGCTGGGCCGATCGCTCGCGCGAGAACCTCGGGGTGGACACCCTCGACCTGGTGCAGCTGCACTGCCCGCCCACCGAGGTCTTCCACCGCGACAGCGTGTACGACGCGCTGGACGAGCTCGTCGCGGACAAGGCCATCGCCGCGTACGGGGTGTCGGTTGAGACGGTCGACGAGGCGCTGGCCGCCATCGCCCGCCCGAACGTGGCGTCCGTGCAGATCATCCTCAACGTGTTCCGCCGCAAGCCCCTCGAGGCGGTGCTCCCCGCCGCCGTCGAGGCAGGCGTGGGGATCATCGCGCGGGTGCCGCTCGCCAGCGGTCTGCTGTCCGGCCGGTACGACGAGAGCACGACCTTCGCCGCCACCGACCACCGCACGTTCAACCGCCACGGCGAGTCCTTCGACGTGGGCGAGACGTTCGCGGGTGTCCCGTTCGACGTCGGCGTCCTGGCAGCGCGCCAGGTCGCCGCTCGCACGCCCGACGGCGCCACGACAGCGCAGCTCGCCCTGCGCTGGATCTTGGACCAGCAGGGCGTCTCCGTGGTGATCCCCGGGGCGCGCAACGCCGAGCAGGCGCGCGGCAACGCGGCGGCCGCGGACCTGGCGCCGCTGGACGAGGTCACCGCCGCCGAGCTCGAGCGGATCTACGACACCTCGGTGCGCGCGCACGTCCACGACCGCTGGTGAGCGGTGGCGGTCGCGTCTGACCGCCCTCAGCCCTGCCCGTCCCCGATCTGCCTGTTCCCGATCTGCCCGGGGGGAACCGGCCCCCCGGCGCCCTCGATAACCTGGGGGAACCGCTCGGGGGCCGGGCCGAAGGCCAACCGGGCGCCCTGCACCACTGGCTTGCCGAGCGCACGGGCGCCCGCGACGCCCACAGCGGCGCCGATGCCGAACGGCAGCAGCCGCCCGAACGCGAGTCCGCTCTGCCGCGCGGCCTGCGAGCGCACCAGGCGCCGCGTGAGCGTCGAGTTGACCTTGCGGATCGTCGACGTGGGCATGCGGGTGAGCAGGGCACGCGCGAAGTGCGCCGAGCCGATCTGCGCGGAGTCCGTGACGATCTTCGCGCCGCTCTCGCCCAGCACCGTGGCCAGGAGCAGCGCGCGACGACGCTCGGCGTCCTGCACCTCGATGCCGTGCACGCTGGCCACCGCGAGGGAGAACGCCGCCGACGCGGCGAAGAAGGTGGCCACGTCGCTGGCGGTCAGGGCCATCGCCACGCCGGTGCCGACTGCGGGGGCGGCAGCCGCCACGCCCACGGCGCCACCGGTGGCCTGCACCACCCGCATGTACTCGCGCTCCAGCAGCCACACGATCTGCTGCGGGGACGCGTGCGGGTTGCGGCGCCGCAGGCTCTCCACGTGCGCGTGGATGGTGGCCGAGGGGATCGTCACCGCCTTGTCCAGCGCCGCGTCGAGCAGCGGCGTCCGGCGCAGGTGCGGCCCGTCGGCGCCCGGCCCGGTGGCGCCGGAAGGGGTGACCTCGGCGCGCTCCTTGGGTGGCTTGCGGCGCGCGAGGGCCGGGCTCATCGCTCGCCCTCCACGGTGAGCTCGACGGTGGCGCCGTGCGTGACCGTGCGGCCCACTGTGCAGTGGTTGTCGACGGCGCGGTGCACCACGGTGAGCAGCCGCTCGCGCTGCGCCGCGTCGAGGCTGCTGAGGTCGACGACCAGGCGCTCGGTGAGCACGGGGTAGCGGTCCTCGTCAGGGTCGCTCGGCCCGTCGACCTCCACGGTGACCGCGACGTCGTCGCCCAGGCGGTGCGCCAGCGCGGTGTCCGCGCTCATCCCCGTGCACCCGGCGAGCGCGATCTTCAGCAGCTCCCCGGGGGTGAAGACGGCGCCGGCCTCGACGGGGCCGATCGCCACCTCGGCGCCGCGCGCGTTGTGGCCGGTGTAGGTGCGCCGCCCGGTGCGCTCGACCCAGAGGGCGGCCGGGTTCGCGGTGGGCGTGGGGGTGGTCTGCGATGCCTGGTCCGTGGTCATCCCGCGATCCTGCCACGCACAGCTTGGACGGGCACGGGCGCCTGGTCAGGCGCCGCGGGGCCAGTTCCGCACGAACGGCTCGAGGAGCTCGCGGGTGCGGTCCTGGGCGTCCGACGCGCCGTGGCCGGCCTCGATCAGGCGGCTGGCCGTGAGCACCACGCCGTTGACCAGCTCGGCGGTGACCTGCGGCTCCGGCGTCCCGAGGTTGGTGAGCGCGGCGACGAGGGGGAGGAGCAGGGCGTCGTGCATCTCCCTGCTGCTGCGCGCGAGGGCGTCGCCTGGCGCGATCGCGGTGAGGGCCCGCGCCACGGCGTGCTCCCCGGCGGCCACGAGGTCCAGGTTGGCGCGGACGTAGGCGAGGACCTGGTCGGCGGGGTCGCCCGCGTCGTCCATGGCCTGCTGCACCGTGGCCGACCAGCGGGGGAACACCTCGGTGACGAGCGCGCCGAGCAGGTCGTCGCGGGAGGCGAAGTACTGGTAAACGCTGGAGCGGGCGAGCCCCGCGCGGGCGCCCACGGCGGCGAGGGTGGGCGGCTGGTCCGGGCGCTCCATGAGGAGCGCGTGCGCCGCGTCGAGGAGGGCCCGGTGCTGGGCTGCGCGGTGCTCTGCCACCGTCGCCGCCTGGATCTTCGGCACGGGCCCTCCTCGTTCGGTCAGTCGTCCAGCCCCTCAGGCGCCCGGGCGGGCGCAGCTGACAGGGCTCCGTCGACCATCTCGAGCACGCGGTCGCAGTGCAGCAGGATGTCATGGTCGTGCGTGACCATCACAGTCGCGACGCCGGACTGGCGTGTCTCGCGGGCCAGCAGCTCGACGGTCTCCTGGCTGCGTGCGCGGTCCAGCGCGGAGGTCGGCTCGTCGACCAGCAGCAGCGACGGGCCGCACACCAGGGCGCGGGCGATGCCGACGCGCTGGCGCTCGCCACCGGAGAGCTCATGCGGGCGGCGTCCGAGCTTGTCCGCGAGGCCCACCTCGGCGAGCAGCTCGCGCGGGTCGCGCGCGGGCTTGCCTCCCCGCATGTGCAGCGCGAGGCGCAGCTGGTCCTCGGCGGTGAGCGCGGGCACCAGGTTGCCGGACTGGAACACGAAGCCGATGTGCTCCAGGCGGAAGCGGGTGCGCTCGCGGTCCTTCATGGCAGCCAGGTACTGGCCGTCGATGAGCACCGAGCCGGAGTCGGGGGTGGTGAGGGCGCCTGCCACGGCCAGCAGGCTCGACTTGCCGGAGCCGGACGGCCCCACCACCGCGACGAGCTCGCCGGGGGCGACGGCCAGGGAGACGCGGTCGAGCGCGGTGACGGTGCCGTCGCCATCGCCGACGGTGAGTGTCACGTCGCGCAGCGCGAGGCCGCGCGGCTCGCCGGCGGGGCTGGTGGCGCCCGAGGCGCGGGTGTCGGTGCTGGTCATCGCTGTCCTCCGAGTGCCTTGAGCGGGTCGACCTTGGCGATGCGGGCGATCGCGAACGCGGCGCCGATCAGTCCCAGGCCGATGAGCAGGATGAACGCGAGGCCGATGGCCGGCGCCTCCAGGGCGAAGGGCATCGGGGTGCTGGCGAGCAGAGCCCCGCTGGCCACGCCGATCGCCACGCCGACGACGGTGGAGGCCAGCAGCACGATGAGCGCTTGCGCGAGGCCGTCCCGCAGGAGGTAGCCGGTGGAGCCGCCCATGGCGCGCAGCACGGCGAGCTCGTGGCGGCGCTGGATCGTCCAGACGGTGAAGAACGCGCCGACGACGAGCGCGGAGATCGCGTAGAGGAAGACCTGGATGAGCATGAGCGTCGAGGTCTCGGCTGTGTACCCGGGGGAGGCGCCGAACGACTCGACGAGGGACATGCTGGACGTCCCGGCGTCGTCGTCGCCGGCCGCGAGGTCGATCGCCTGGCCGTCGGCGGCCTGCAGGGCGACGGCACTGGCCTCGGTGTACGCGTCAGCGCGGACCTCCTCGCCGGCGGAGGCGCCGGAGTGGATCTCCTGCCAGGTGGCCAGCGGGAGGTAGGCGACGTCGACGTGCCCGAAGGTGTGCTGGTTGCCGGTGCTGCCGATGATCGTCAGCTCCATGCCGATGCGGTCGATGGTGACGGTCTCGCCGATCTCGAGCCCGTCGTCCAGGACGGTCTGGCTGACGACGATGCCGTGCGGCTTGCCCAGGCCCTGGCCCTCGGCGGTGGCGGGCTCGAGGAATGAGCCGGGGGCGACACCGAACAGGGCGAGGTCCACGGGGACGTCTGTGGAGGTGTGCGCGTTGACGAGCATCGAGCCGAGGGGCTCGGCGGCCGCGACGTCGGGGCGCGCGGCCCAGGCGTCGACCTGGGAGAGGTCGACGACGCTCCGGGAGAAGGCGGAGTCGGTCTTGGTGCCCTCGGCGAAGGCGAAGGCGTCGACGGGCTGGGCCTTGAGGCCGGAGACGCCGTCGTTCACCAGCCCGGAGGAGAGCCCGGAGAGCATCACCATCAGCACGGCGATGAGTGCGACGACGCCTCCCATCAGGCTGAAGCGCGATCGCGCGAAGTGGAGCTCGCGGAGTGCGAGGAACATCGGTGGCCTTTCATCCGAGGGCACGACGGGTTGCCGACGCCGTGTCGGTACGATACCAACGCGACGTCGGGAAATCTGCCACTGTGACTATTGCCTCATATCGACCGGAAATCCCACGTTTCGAGACGGCGCCGCCACCAAGTGGACGCCAGGGAGGCAAGGGGAGCACCATCCTCGCCATGAGCACCCCGCGAGGAACGCACGCGTCACGACTGGCCATGGGCCACGTCGCGATGATGTGTTGTCCCCTCGCCGCGTGCCGCTGACGCCAGCGACTCTGCGCTCGGCCCCGCCGCCCCGCTGAGGGCGTGCCGCACCCTCCCTCCGCCCCCAGGCATCACGCCTGCGCCGAGGGCTCGCACTGCTCCCGCCTCTCCCCGCATCGCCGGGCCGCCACGCACAGTGGCGGGCGTCGGCCTGCACCCACCGGAAGGAACATCCACATGCTCCGCACCCTCGCCCGCACCCTTGCCGCAGTCTCGGCGGTCGCCCTGCTCGCCGCCTGCTCCGGCACGAGCGACGCGGGCTCCGACGCCGGCGACGCGCAGGAGGCCATCCGCATCGGCGTCGTCGGCGCCAGCGAGGACCACTGGACGATCTTCACGGAGGCCGCAGCCGAGGAGGGCATCGAGGTCGAGCTCGTCAACTTCACCGACTACACGCAGCCCAATCCGGCGCTGTCACAGGGGCAGCTCGACCTCAACCAGTTCCAGCACCTGCAGTACCTGGCCCAGTACAACGTGGGCACGGACGACGACCTGACGCCCATCGGCGCCACCGCCGTCTACCCGCTGGGCCTGTACTCCAAGAAGCACACCTCGATCGAGGACATCCCCGCGGGCAGCGAGGTCGCCATCCCCAACGACCCCACCAACCAGGCGCGCGCCCTGCTCGTGCTGCAGGACGCCGGGCTGCTCAAGCTCAAGAACGGCGGCAGCTCGGTGTCCATCCCCGCCGACGTCATCGCCGACGAGTCCACCGTCACCGTCACCCCCGTCGACGCCGCCCAGACGGCGGTGGCGCTGAACAGCGTCGCGGCCTCGATCATCAACAACGACTTCGTGGCCGACGCCGGGCTCTCGCCCGCCGACGCGCTCTACCAGGACAAGGCCGACAGCCCGGGAGCCCGCCCGTACATCAACATCTGGGTCGCGCGCGCCGAGGACAAGGACAACGCCACCTACCTCAAGCTCGTCGAGCTGTACCAGGGCGCCGAGGTGCAGGAGGCGCTGCTCGCCGCGTCGGGCGGCACCGCCGTCATCGCCAGCCAGGGTGGCTCCGAGCTGCAGGGCTACCTGACGGACATCCAGAAGGCCGTCGCCGCCCAGGGCTGACCTGGCTGCCAGCGCGAACGGCGCCGGCTCGGCGACAGTTTGGCGGGGGTCCACAGCGACCCCCGTCAGACTGTCCCCTCACACTCCATCCCCCCAGGAGGACGCAGCGCATGAGCGCGATGATCACGTTCGAGCACGCGACGAAGGTGTTCGGCAGCGGCTCCACCGCCGTGCGCGCCGTCGACGACGTCAGCCTCGAGATCCGGCGGGGGGAGATCTTCGGCGTCATCGGCTACTCGGGCGCCGGCAAGAGCACCCTGGTGCGGCTCATCAACGCCCTCGAGCCCGTCACCTCGGGGCGGGTGGTCGTCGACGGCCACGAGGTCAGCGCCCTGGGGGAGGGCGACCTGCGCAAGGTCCGCGCGGGCATCGGCATGGTGTTCCAGCACTTCAACCTGCTCGCCTCCCGCACCGTCGCCGGGAACGTCGGCTATCCGCTGCGGGTCGCGGGCTGGTCCAAGGAGCGGCGGGTGGCCCGCGTGGCCGAGCTGCTCGAGTTCGTGGGGCTGAGCGACAAAGCGCGGCAGTTCCCGTCCCAGCTCTCCGGCGGGCAGAAGCAGCGCGTCGGCATCGCCCGCGCGCTCGCGGCCGCGCCAGCGGTGCTCCTGGCCGACGAGGCCACCAGCGCGCTCGACCCCGAGACGAGCCGTGACGTCCTGGCGCTGCTGCGGCGCGTCAATCGCGAGCAGGGCGTCACCGTCGTGGTCATCACGCATGAGATGGACGTGGTGCGCAGCACCTGCGACCGGGTGGCCGTCATGGAGCACGGCCGCGTGGTCGAGGTCGGCGACGTGTACTCGGTGTTCTCCGAGCCGCAGGCCGACGCCACCCGCAGGTTCGTCGCCACCGCGCTGCACGACAGGCCCGACGAGGAGGTCCTCGCGCGGCTGCGGCACCGGCACCAGGGGCGGATCGTCACCGTCGGGGTCCGCGACGACGGCGGCTCCGGCACGCTGCTGACGCGTGAGCTGCGCGAGCACGGCGTGGACGGCTCCATCATCTACGGGGGCATCTCCGAGATCGACGAGCGGCCGTTCGGCAGCCTCACGCTGGAGCTGGTGGGCGACGATCCCGCGATCGACAGGCTGCTGGCGTCGCTGCGCCGCACCACCGACGTGGTCGAGCTGACGGAGGCACGATGAAGCTCGGCTGGGACGTCCTGCTCCCCATCCTGTGGGAGTCCCTGGGCGAGACGCTCTACATGGTGTCCGTGACCCTGCTGGTCGGCGGTTTCGCCGGGCTGCTGCTCGGGCTCGCGCTCTACACGACCCGCAAGGGCAACCTGTTCGCCAGCGGCCCCGGGTTCACGGTCCTCAACGTGCTGGTCAACATCGTGCGGCCCATCCCGTTCATCATCTTCATCACGGCGATCGGGCCGCTCACCCTCGCCGTGGTGGGCACCACGATCGGCACCCAGGCGGCCATCTTCCCGATGACGCTGATGGCCACGTTCGCCACCTCGCGCATCGTCGAGCAGAACCTCGTGGCGCTCGACCCGGGGGTGATCGAGGCGGCGCGCGCGATGGGCGCCTCGCGGCTGCGCATCGTGGCCACCGTGCTCGTGCCCGAGGCGCTGGGGCCGCTGATCCTCGGCTACACCTTCCTGTTCGTGGGCATCGTGGACATGTCCGCGATGGTGGGCGCGATCGGCGGCGGCGGTCTCGGCGACTTCGCGATCGTGTACGGCTATCAGCGCTTCAACTGGCAGGTCACGTTCATCACCGTCGTGGTGATCGTGGTGATCGTGCAGCTCGCCCAGTGGCTGGGGAACACGTTGGCCCGGCGCGTGTTGCGCCGCTGACCGGCCCGAGGGTGGGGCCTGCTGGAAGGCCGTAGGGGTGCTAGCCCCACCCCCAGGACGGCAGGTGCCGTCATGGTTCTCGGCGGTCTCCCGAACCATGCTGAACAGGCACGACACCGTCCAGCATGGCCATCCGAGGAGACCTCATGCCCACCCAGCCCGACCTGAAGCGCGCGTCTCGTCGCCACCACACCCGCATGTCGGCGCTCGCGCTGGGGTGCGCGTTCATCGCTGGCGCCGCGCTGGCCATCCCCGGCGTCGCCGTCGCCGGCGACAAGGACCGCCCGCACGGGCAGGGCGGCAAGCCCCGGCCGGACGTCGTCCAGCAGGGGCTCGACCGGCTCGTCCAGGAGGACGGCGTCCCCGGGGCGCTGGCCGCCGTCACCGACCGCAAGGGGCGGGAGCGCGACCTGGTCGCCGGCGTGGGCGACCTCGCCACCGGCTCCCGGGTTCCCGCCGACGGCCAGGTCCGCATCGGCAGCAACAGCAAGACGTTCGTCGCGGCCACCGTGCTGCAACTCGTCGGCGAAGGCGCCATCGGGCTCGACGAGCCGGTCGAGGCGTACCTGCCCGGCCTGGTACGGGGCGACGGCGTCGACGGCCACGACATCACCGTGCGGGACCTGCTGCAGCACACCAGCGGGATCCGCAGCTATACCGACGGCCCGCCGTTCCTCTTGGACGGCGTCCCGGACCTGGCGGCGATCACGGACTGGTACGCCGAGCCCCACGAGCTGCTCGACCTGGCCCTGGCGATGCCGGCGGCCGAGGGTGGCAGAGCCTTCGCCTACAGCAACACGAACTACCTGCTCGCCGGGCTCATCGTGCAGAAGGCCACGGGACGCCCGCTCGCCGAGGCGATCACCGAGCGGATCATCGAGCCCCTGGGCCTGAGCAGCACCTACGTGCCCGATCGCGGGGAGCGCGACATCCGCGGCCCGCACCCCCACGGGTACTTCGCCGCGACGGCAGGCGCCGAGCTGGTCGACGTCACCGACCTCGACTCGTCACAGGCCTGGGCGTCGGGCGACATCGTCTCCACTCCCAGCGACCTCAACGCGTTCTTCAGCGCGCTGCTTGGCGGCAAGATCCTGCAGCCCGCCGAGCTGGACCAGATGAAGGCCGTCATCACGCCGGACGGGCTCCCCGAGGGCTTCGGCTACGGGCTGGGCCTGACCTCCACAGCGCTGAGTTGCGGCGACGTCGCCTGGGGCCACGGCGGCGCGATCGCCGGCTACCTCACCGAGGGCGGGGTCACCGACAGCGGCCGAGCCGTGACCGTGGCGGCCACCGCGCTCATCGGCGGACGGGCGGACATCGGCGCACGCCTCACGGAGTTGGTCGACACCGCACTGTGCTCGTGACAGGAGGCGCCAGGCGCCCGGTGGCATCGAACAGGTGGCTCACAGGTTCTCCTAGGGGCGACCCCAGGCTGCTGCCAGAGGGTGGGCCTGCCGCTTGAGCGGTGACCCACCTCGAACCTGACGGGAGCGTCGATGTTCCTCACCTACCTGCGCCGGGAGCTGCGGCAGCGGCGCAAGCAGACCTGGCTCGTGGCCCTCGGCCTCGGCCTGGCGATCGCCCTGGTCATCACCGTGACCAGCGTGACGGCAGGCATCGGCAAGGCCCAGGACGAGGTGCTCGCCTCGGTCTACGGCGTCGGCACCGACATCACTGTGACCAACAAGCCGCAGATGCCCGACGGCGCAGGCGGGGGAGGCCCCCAGGAGTTCGACTTCGACCAGGGCGCCGACAACGGCTCCGGCGGTGCGACATTCGCCCAGGACCGGCTCGAGGTCGCCCGCGGCTCCTCGACGATGGACGCCACAGCAGTCGACGAGGTCGCCGGGATCGACGGCGTCGCGTCCGTGGCCGGGTCGCTCAGCCTCAGCAGCACCAGCTTCTCCGGCGAGATCCCCGACATGTCGTCCATGCCCGAGCCGGGCGCCCGGCCCGAGGGCGGCTCCGGCGACGCCGGCGGCCAGCCCGGCGGCGGGTCCTTCAGCATCGACAGCATCGACGTCGAGGGCATCGACCTGGCGAACGACGCCGTCGGACCGCTCACCTCCGCCACCCTCGACGAGGGCCGCGCGCTCGACGAGTCCGACTCCGGCGCGAACGTCGCGCTCGTCGACTCGGCCTACGCCACCAGCAACGAGATCGCCGTGGACGGGACCGTCACGCTCGGCGGCACGGACTTCACCGTCGTCGGCATCGTGTCCTCGAGCTCGTCCTCGGCGACCACCGCCGCCAACGTGTACATCCCGCTCGACACGGCCCAGGCCCTCGCCGACCAGGCCGGGCAGGTCAGCACACTGTACGTGCAGGCCGACTCCGCCGACGTCATCACCGCCGTGCAGGCCGCGATCGAGGCGGCGCTGCCCGACGCGACAGTCGCCACCGCCGCCGATCTGGCCAGCAGCGTCTCCGGGTCGCTGTCCAGCGCCTCCGACCTCGCCGGGACGCTCGGCACATGGCTCGCCGTCGTCGTGCTGGTCGCCGCGTTCGCGCTGGCCATCCTGTTCACCCTGTCCGGCGTCGGGCGCCGTATCCGCGAGTTCGGCACCCTCAAGGCGCTCGGCTGGCGCAGCCGCCGCGTCGTCGGCCAGGTGATGGGGGAGTCCGTGGCCCAGGGCCTGCTTGGCGGCGTCGTCGGGCTCGTGCTCGGGCTCGGCGCGGTGCTGGCCATCAACCTCATCGCCCCCGAGCTGTCCGCGAGCCTCACCGCCAGTGGCGGGCCCGGAGGCGGGGCGCCGGACGGCCGGGCCGGTGGCGGCGGCATGGGCGGTGGCGGCATGGGCGGTGGCATGGGCGGCCCGATGGGGCAGACAGCCTCGGCCATCGCGGTGACCCTGCAAGCCCCCGTGACCGGGACGGCAGTGCTGGCGGCTGTGGCGCTCGCGGTGCTCGGCGGACTGGTCGCCGGTGGGCTGGGCGGCTGGCGCGCAGCACGGATGCGGCCCGCGGAGGCGTTGCGCAGTGTCGCCTGATCCCACACCCGTCCGCCCGTTTGTTCCCGCTCAGGAAGGCCCTCCGATGTACGAGCTGCGCGACGTCACGAAGCGCTACACCCAGAAGAACCGCACCGTCGATGCCCTGCGCGGCGTGAACCTCACCATCGGTGACGGCGAGCTCGTCGCCATCCAGGGCCCCACGGGCGGCGGCAAGTCGACCTTGCTGCAGCTGCTCGGAGCGATGGACCGGCCCACCGCTGGCTCGATCGCCCTCGACGGCCTGGAGCTCGCCGGTCTCAGCGAGTCGGCTCGCACCGACGTGCGGGCCCGCACCGTCGGGTTCGTGTTCCAGAGCTTCAACCTCATCCCCACGCTCACCGCCCAGCAGAACGTCGAGATCGGCCTGGTCCCCCTCGGCCTCGGCGCCGCCGAACGCGCCGAGCGTGCCGCCCAGGCCCTCGCCGACGTCGGGCTCGCGGAGCGCGCCGCCCACATGCCCGCCGAGCTCTCGGGCGGACAGCAGCAGCGCGTCGCCATCGCCCGGGCGCTCGCCAAGCGTCCGCGCGTGCTCCTGGCCGACGAGCCCACGGGCAACCTCGACGAGCGGACCCGCGACGAGATCATGGCGATGATCGAACGGCTCTGGCAGGACCAAGGGCTCACGATCGTCATCGTCACGCACGACTCGTGGGTGGCCCGCCGGGCGCAGCGTCAGCTGTGGATCTCCGACGGGGTCGTCACCGAGAAGACGGGCGGGCGAGGGCCGAAGCCGCCGACCGCCACCGTGGGGTAGGCGCGTGACGGCCGGTCTGCGCCGGCCCTCACATGTCGCACTCGCAGACGTGGTTGAACTCCACGACCTGCTCGCCCTCTTCAGTGCGGGCCCATGCCTCCGCCTCGGCGCGGTCACAGAAGGAGCGGCCCGCCAGGCGCCCGTTCGCGAGCAGGACGCCGACCTCGATGTCCTCGCGGGGGTCCGCCGCGTCGACGATCGTGGGCGAGGGTGCTGTGGACATCGGTGCCTCCTGGGGGTGACGCATGCTGTCACCTTGCTCAACCACGACGCGGCCGCGTCTATTCGCCGACGGCGACGGCCCCCCTGACGTCCGAGCCCGCTGCCGCCGCTGGATCGTCGTGCGGCCGTCGAGACGTCGTCGAGCGAGGAGGAAGACGATCTTGTCGGCGTCCGCCAGATGTCCGCCTACACGGGCAACAGCATCAGCGGGCGGCAGTCGCGACGGCGGCCACGATGTCGTCGGGGAGCGGGGTGGACAGCACCCAGCGGCGACCGTCGCGCAGATCCACCTGCACCGCGGGCCCGCCGACGAGCAGACCCCAGGCGCGCTCGCCCGGGTGGCGCAGCCCCATGCCGTCCTGGATGCCGCCCCGCGGGTTGACGGGCCGGACGTCGATGATCTCCTCCGCGGCGAACCGCAGGCGCACCCACGGGCCCCAGCGTGCGCGGATGCCGTCGTGCCCAGCCTGCATGTCCACACGCATTCGGACGATGGGCAGGAACATCAGCGCGACGATGACGGTGACAGCCGCTCCCTCGATCCACGTCTGGGTCAGCGCCGCCGGCAGCCACACCATGACGAGCGTCCCCACGAAGAGCCACTGGAGCCCGGTGCGCCAGCCCTTGCTGAGCCTTGCCGTGGTGCGGACGATCTCGGGTGGCACGTCGCTCCCATCTGTCGAAGGAGCCACCAACCTAGGCGGGCTGTCGTGACGATCGGGCTGGTCTGGGCGCAGGTCGTGGAAAAGTCATGGCGCGAGCGCGGCCACGGCGTCGGCCACTACGTCGCGCTCGAGGCTTCGCGGCGCTCGACGACGCGATGCTGCCGTTGCTGGACCTGGTCCGCGGGGCGCCCCGGCCTTGTCCTCCGCGCGGAGCCCTGCGCGTGAGCGAGTTCTTCGGACTCGACGATCAATCGCGCCGATCGCCGCGGCTGCTCAGCCCCGGACCAGCTCGGTGGCCGTCGGATCGCCGGGCAGGGCGGGGAGGTCGGTGGGGCGGGCCCAGTAGCTCCACCACGCCCAGCCCGATCCGACGGGCAGCCAGCCGCCGCCCTCCGGCAGCGACCCGAAGGTCCGGGTGTGCTCCCACTGGCGGTCGTCCCGCTCGAGCACGTGGAACAGCGGGCCGTAGGCGACCGAGTGCCAGCCGTAGCGACCAGCGCGGGCGAGGACTGACATCTCGTTGAACGCGGACAGCGGGCGCAGGATGAGCCGCTCCCTCGCGCCGCCGTTGGCGGCCGCCGCTGCGGAGGCGTCCGGCTGCCCGTAGCGCTGCTGGGCCGCCTGGCGGGTCATGCCGAGCACGGCGCCCACCTGCTCCCAGGTGCAGCCGGCGCCGCGCGCGGACTGAACGGCGGCGGCGAGCAGCACGTCGGTCTCCGAGCGTGCGGCGCGGGCCAGTGCGACGAGCTCGAGGTGCGCGTCGGCGTCATGCGTGAGGCGCTCGCTCAGGGTCGGGTCGACGTTGTGCAGGGCGCGGGCGAGGTGGTCGCGGAGGGAGTCTCCGCCGGGCTGGGTGGGGGTGTCGTCGGAGGTCATGTGTCAACTCTGGATTGACGGCCATGACGATGTCAATGAACCGTTGACAAAGTCGCTCGAATGGACGATGGGGCCGCGTGGAGCCGAGAACGGTGTGGGCTCACGGAGGCGGGGGTGCGGGCGCTGGCAGGCATCGCAAGTGTCCGGCCTTACCCGGACCAGGTCGCGAAGCCGATCTCCTCGACGCAGGCTGGCCGCGCAGGGCTCTGCTGGCCGAGTGTTGTCGTCCCGGAGTCGTCCGCAGCGGCAGTCTCAGCGCCAGGCGGGACGTCGTCCTTGACGAGGAGGTCATAGAACGTCTCGTCGGACGACCAGTCGACCCCCCGCGAGGTGAGGCATGCGCGCAGCGTCGGCAGCAACGCCTCGGCGCGACGGCGATCGAACTCCACGGCGTCGGGAGAGGAGACCTGCCAGTGCTCGTCGATGTAGCGCGCGAGGTGCTCGTAACAGTCCTCCGCGAGGCGCGTCGACTCGCCGCTGCCGCTGACCCGGTAGCCGATCTGCGTCACGCCCTGTCGCACCGCCGCGTTCGAGACATCGACAGTGGCGCCGGCGTCACGCATACACGTGAAGGCTCGCCCTAGTGCGCCCTCGTACTCCTCGAAGGTGATCTCGCCGTCGTCGAACGCCGCGATCTGCTCGTCGTCCGCGCCGGCGGCGCGAGCTGCCGCCTGGGCCGCGCTCGCCGCCGCCGAAGAGCTGGTGGCCCCGCTGTCGTCCTCACCCGACGAGCAGCCCGCGAGGGCGCAAGCCAGTACGAGCACGCCGGCGGCGGCGAGACGCGACGCCATGATCAGCTGTGCCCGTGTCCGGAAGTGATCAGTGTTGCCTGAGCGGCCGACACTGCCTGGACGTCGTGATAAGCCCACGACGTCCAGGCCTCGATACCCGGAGCGGGGGTGTAGTAGTGACGGGCGCGCATCGTTCCGCACGCGCCGTTGTTGTCGCGGGAGAACGCGGCGTTGGAGCCGTTGTTCCAGTAGGTGTATGCGCAGGTTGCGGCGGATGCCGACGTGGTCGTGAGGAGTGTCACGGCGACCGTCGCCGTCACAGTGAGCGCGGACAGGACCTTCTGTGCATGTCATCTCTCCTTCGGTCGACTCCCGCCCGCCCCCCTTGCGGACTACGTGGGATCGACACGTCGGAAACGTAGCGCTCACGATGCGGGAGGGCAATGCATCAAAAGACCCTTTCATCTGCATTGTCGCAGCCGCTAGGGTTGCCCGGGCATATCGTGATGTGACTCTCGGGGATGTGGGCTGCGGAGGGGTGGGTGTGACTCGAAGACCGCGTGGAGGGGCTGGCTCGGTCGCGGCCTGGCTCGTGCTGGTCGGGCTCTTGGCGGTCCCCGTGCTGGTGCTCACGGGGCCAGTGGCACATCCTTGACCCTCGCGCCGGTAGGCTGAACCCGCGCCGAACGGGCCGTCCAGGCCCGACCGGCGACGCAAGGGGCTCACGAGGACACTCGGACAGGCGCCCGGCGCGATTATCGCCGGGTTTCTGACCACGTTTCTCGCAGGTCCCATGCGCCTGTAGCTCAGGGGATAGAGCACCGCTCTCCTAAAGCGGGTGTCGGCAGTTCGAATCTGCCCAGGCGCACAGTGTCTTGGTATTTGTCAGAGGCGGTGCGGCGCGCGCCATCGCAACGTCCCCTGTGCGGACGTCATCGTCGACCTAGGCAGGTCCGCTCCACGGTCACGACGTCGCACGAGGCGGCAGGGTCGAGGAGCTGCGCGTGAGGGCCGCGCCGTCGGCGACAAGCAACTCCCCCCTTGCGGACCCTGCTCGCCTCGTGCCGTTGCCCTCGCTCGCGACGCCGGAGCTGAACGCCGTCGAGTTGCGTGCGGCCGCTCAGCGGGGCGCTCCAGGACGCAGCGTGCGGAGACGGTCAGTGGATGAGCTGCCGGGCCTGGTCGATGAGTACGTGGCCTCGAGGTGCCAGCGCGTCAGCGGCCTGGACGAGAGGGCCTAGTGCTGCCCGCACGACTCAACTATAGTAGGTGTACGCGCACTATTGTGGAACTGGAGAGGCGATGCAGACTCAGCATCCGCTTGCAGTGATCACGCCCACGCTCGACGGCGATGTCCTCGCCGTCCTCGCGGCCGCTGACGCTCCGCATACCGTCGGGGGAGTCCAGAAGCTGATCGGTGGCCGCTCCTATGAGGGAATCCGCAAGGTGCTCACGCGCCTGACGGCACAGGGCACCGTGACGGCTCAGCAGGTCAGCAATGTGGTCAGCTACCGGCTCAACCGGGAGCACCTGGCCGCCGAGCACATCATCGCTCTGGCCAACCTGCGCGGGACGCTGATGGACCGGATCAAGTTCCACGTTCAGGCGTGGCCGACGCCACCCGTGTGGGCGGCCCTGTTCGGCTCAGCCGCACGAGGTCACATGCTCCCCGACTCCGACATCGACCTATTCCTGGTGGATCCGGCAACCGATGCTGATCGGTGGGAGGCGCTGGTGGACCAGCTGTCAGGCGACGTGTCCCGGTGGACCGGGAACGACACCAGAGTGCTGTCCATGACGGAGGCTGAGGTGCGGGCGAGTGCAGTCACACGAGACCCGATTCTGCAGTCGTTGCTCGACGAGGCCCTCACGATCAGCGGGGACCCGGTGTGGCTGCGTCGTGCCGTGGCAGGGGCGCGGCGATGACCCCGCGCACTATCAGGGCCGATGAAGCGATGCGTCGAGGGCGGATGGTGAAGGCCGAGCAGTTCGCGGACGCGGCAGTTGCCGTCGACATGCTCGCCGACGAGGCCGCGGCCGTCGCCGATGCCTACGTCACGCTCTGCGTCCACGCAGGCATTGCCGCCGCCGATGTGGTCTGCGCCGCCCGGCTGGGGGAGTATTCCCGTGGCGAGAACCACGACGAGGCGATTGCGCTACTCTCTGCGGTCGACAAGACCTTGGCCGGACACCTGCGTGCGTTGCTCACCATGAAGACTCTGGCTGGCTACAGTCACTCGCCGGTCAGCACCGACCGAGCCCGTCGTGCTGGGCGAGCGATGGCAGTCCTTCTCGACGCCGCGCGCGCGGCTCGCTAAATCACTCGCAGGGTCGTGACGACAGCGTTCTCACTGCTTGGATCGAAGCGCTGACGGTGTGCCTTGGACGGATTGCTACCGGTGGCGCGACCTGCGCTATGACCAAGGTCGACCGTTGGGAGAAGCACAGCGAATGGCCGTTGTCCATCGCCGCGGTGACGTTCCTGGTCGCCTACGCGGTGCGGATCGAGGTACTTCGCGAAGCGAAACCCGCTCGATCGCGCTGTCGTCGCACTGCCGCTTCCACATCCGCCACGCGCGCTGCGGATCGTCGCACTCGCAAGCGTGCTCAACCGCGTCGGTTCCAGCGCGTTCCGGGGCCGCGTCGCGACTTAGGTGGTCAGTTCTACGTCGATGCTGATCACGTGCGGGCGTTGGCTGTGACCCGATGCGGAGCGCGGCCGACCGGGCGTCACATCGCCAATCTTGCTCTCGGTATAGGTGAAGTCGAAGTCGAAGCCTGCCACGGGGAGATGATGGCCGAGAGCGGGTGTGCGCGACCCGATGCGCGCCGGGTGCGGCGTGGTCAGCAGATGGTCAGCACCCGAGTCGAAGCGCTTCGGCGTTGCCGGTTGTCGGCAGACGATGCACGCTGTAGCCCTCGTCCCAATGGAGGGCACCATGGGCAAGCTGATCTACGCGGCCAACATCTCGCTCGACGGGTTCCTGGAGGACGAGTCGGGCTCGTTCGACTGGTCTGTGCCTGACGAAGCCGTGCACGCGTTCTGGAACGAGCACGAGAGCCGCATCGGCACGTCCCTCTATGGGCGCCGGATGTACGAGGCGATGCGTGTCTGGGAAGACGACGACTGGCTGACGGACGCGCCTGCGGTGGTCCGGGACTACGCGCCCATCTGGCGCGACACCGACAAGATCGTCTACTCCTCCTCACTCACCGACGTCTCGACGGCGCGCACGACGATCGAGCGGGCCTTCGATCCGGAGGCGGTGCGACGGCTCAAAGAGACATCTGGCTTTGATCTGAGCATCGGGGGGGCCGGGATTGCGGCGGAGGCGTTCCGGCATGGCCTGGTCGACGAGTGCGTGCTGCTGCTCTACCCGGTCTCTGTGGGCGGCGGAAAGCCGGCGCTGCCTCGGGGTGTGCGGCTCGACCTTGCGCTGCTGGAGCAGCGGCGATTCGAGAGCGGCGTGATCTACGTGCGCCACGCGGTACGCAACGCCGCCTGACAACGAAGCGGTGATGGCCTGCGGGTAGGCTACGAGCCACCACGCCTGAGCGTCGGCCGTCGGCGGCCCGGCCTCTCCTGCGGTGGGTGTTGGCATCGAGTCTGCCCAGGCGCACTGTGCCTGACGTCATGACGAATCGTCGTGACAGGGCTGGATGCGGCGGACGCCCACGGGTGTCGGCGTGGGCAGCTGGATGGCGCCTGTCGCCCATGGACTGAGCACTGACCCGCGATCAGCAGGCGGGGATGCCGCATGGTGCCTTGGGCCGTCGCCAATCGACCGCGCGACGCGCTGCGCCGCGAGGGCGGCACGGATGTACGAAGGAGGAGATGTGGCTCGACCAGGTCAACGCGGGTCCGGTCGCGCGCGCTCTGACTCCGGCGCCCAGCGCCGCCGCGCACCGCGTCCCGCTGAGCAGGGGATCATCCCGGTCCTCGCCGAGGTCGCCCGCGACGTCGACAACGCGGTGCGACGCCCGCCCACGCGTCCGGGGGTCCGCACCAAGTTCCAGGTCGTGGCGTTGCTCGTGCGCGAGGAGCGGGCGCGGGTGATGGAGGACGACACCCTGAGCTCAGCCAAGCGGGCGCAGGAGCTCAAGCGTCTCGACGGGGTGGCGACGCAGCTGGCGAAGACCGCCGCCCGGGACACCTCGCTTCTCGCGCTCCTCGCCGAGGACGCGCGGGTCACCGACGCGGCGCGCGCCTTCAAGGCGACGGTGATGCGCGCCGGCGGCATGGAGCCGCCGGAGGAGCCCGCGCCGGTAGCGCCAGCGGCGCCGGCGCCCAGCACCGCGAACCAGGTGGTGCCGCGGTCGGTCATCTCACGCCAACTCGCGAACCCGTTCCTGGCCCCCGATTACGAGGCAGCGGCCGAGCGGACCGCGACGCGGGTCCGCCGACTGGCCGGCTGGGAGCTGCTCGAACCCCTCTTCAGGTCGTTCGAGCGCGCAGCGACCGGGGCGCCCGCCTGCATGCGGCTGCCCGATCCGCGCCCCGTGCCGACCCCCCTCGGCCGGGAGCTCATGCCGCACCAGGCCCGGGTCGTCACGGCCACCGCACGCGGCCACCGCACGTTCCTGCTCGCCGACGAGCCCGGGCTGGGCAAGACCGCCCAGGCGCTCCTCGCCGCCCAAG
>JAEWEI010000200.1 GCA_023389545.1 Actinomycetes bacterium
CGAGCAGCGGCGCGTCGAGGAGGTCGCGGCCGTCTGCGTGCAGCACGTCGAAGAAGAACGGGCTGAGGGTGGTGACGGCTGCGAGCTCGGCGTCCTGGGTGGCGCTGCGCGCGGAGGTCTCCTGGAAGGGCCGGGGTTGGCCGTCGGGGCCGAGGGCGAGCGCCTCGCCGTCGAGCACGGCGGTGCGGACGGGCAGTGAGCGGACCACGGCGACGATCTCGGGCACGCGGGAGGTGACGTCGTCGAGGCTTCGGGTGAAGATCCGCACGTCGTCCCTGTCGCGGTGGGCCTGCACGCGGATGCCGTCGAGTTTCGCGTCGACGACGACGGGCTGCCCGGCGAAGCCCGCGACGGCGGTGGCGATGTCGGGGGCGGACGCGGCGAGCATGGGGCGGACGGGCCGCCCGACGGCCAGGCCGAACTCGGCGAGGGCGGCCAGGGCCTCGTCGGGGGACCCGGCGCCGAGGGCCGCCGAGGCGACCGGCTCTGTCGCCCCGGCGAGCATCGCGGCCCGGCGAACCGCGTCCGGGGGCACGCCGGCCGCCTCTGCCACGGCGTCGAGCAGCAGCGCGTCGAGGGCGCCCTGGCGCAGGTCCCCGGTGACGAGCCCGCGCAGCAGGCGCTGCTCGGGAGCGGTGGCGGCGGCGAACAAGTCGGTGGCGAGCGTGGTCCGGGCGGTCGAGGAGCCGGGGCCGCAGAGCCGCGACATCTGCTCGAAGACGGCGTCCACGGCCAGCACGTCGAGCGTGGGCTCGGTGGCCGGATCGGGCATCGCGGCGAGTGAGCGCCAGCCCAGGCCGGTGCGGCGTTGCCGCAGTTCCCCGGCGAGGTAGCGGGCGACCACGGGCGCCTCGTCGGGCGCTGTGCGGCGCAGCAGGTCGACGAGCAGCGCGCGCTTCGCCAGGCGCGAGCGCGTGCCGGCCAGGGCGGCCGAGGTGGCGGCGACGTCGGCGAGGAGCACCCCGCCATCCTGGCCTCGCGGGCCCCGCGCCGCCCCCTGGGACGGGACCTGCGCGCTCAGTCCGTGGCGGAGCCGCCGTAGTCCAATCCGGGCCAGTGCGCCCACTCCTCGAAGTGCTCGGCGCGCCCGTCGGGCGCGAACCGCACCACCCACAGGTCGCGGAACTCGCGGGGCTGGTCGTCGAGGTCGCCGTGGTACTGCACCTCGACGCGCAGCACTGCCGTGGGCGGTTCGACGGCGACGGGCTCCGCGCGCATCGTGAACGGCGTGGGGTCCGGCCAGAACTCCGCGATGGCGGCGTGCCCGCGCAGGCCGTCGTCGTAGGCGCCGCGCCGGTAGAGCGCCTGCTCGGTGAACAGGTTCTCCACGGCGGCGACGTCCTGGGCGCGCCAGGCGTGCTCGTACCGGCCTGCCCACTCCATGACGTCAGTGGTGTCCATCCGCCCCCCTCGTCCGGTCTGTCGAGCCTGGCATGCCGAGCGCTCGCGGGCATGCGGGGTGGGGGATTGCCCCCAGGGGCGCGCATCCTGGACGGGTGCGTGCTGTCCGGCTGGACATCGACCCCTCGCTGAGGTTCCTGCTGCGACCGGACCGGCGCGCGGGCTCCTTCGGGGTGCGCGCGGCGGACACCGACACGTGGGGGCATGTCGTGGAGGCGGCGGGCGTCCCGCTCACCGAGGTCGGCGCCCTCGTGGCGGACGGCGAGCCGGTGGCGGCGCATGAGACCGTCGCTGAGGCCGTGCTCCGAGTCGATCCGGTTGCCCGCCCGCAGGCCACGCCCACGTCGCCGCCGCGCTTCCTGCTCGATGTGCACCTGGGCGGGCTGATGCGGCGCCTGCGGCTGTTTGGGCTGGACGCCGCCTACCGCCCGGAGGCGGACGACCCGGAGCTGGTGCGCATCGCCGCGGCGGAGGGCCGGGTGCTGCTCACGCGTGATCGCGGGCTGCTGCGCCGCCGGAGCCTGCCGCAGGGGGCGCTGGTGCGCGGCTCGGCGACAGGCGACCAGCTCGACGATGTGCTCGACAGGTTCGCCCCGCCTCTGGCGCCGTGGACGCGGTGCACCGCATGCGGGGGAGCGCTCGCGGTCGTGGACGCACGGGAGGTGGCGGCCGAGGTGCGTCCGGGCACGTACCGGACATACGCGGAGTTCGCCCGGTGCGTGGACTGCGGGCACGTGTACTGGCACGGGGCACATGCGGCGCGGATCGATCCCGTGGTCGCACATGCGAGGGATGTGGTGGCGAGTCGGCGGGGCGCTTCGGGATGATCTGACCACATCTCAGCGAACCGGTTCGGGTGCTGGCCGATGAATACGCCTTGCGCTGCGATGAAGAGTGCCTATAGGTTGCGAACCGGTTCGCTGGTCGTCGGTCACCACTTCGGGGACAGGACACTGCGACGTTCCGGAGAGGCGACGATGGCGACGATCGGCGATGTGGCCAAGGCTGCGGGAGTCTCCCGCAGCACGGCGTCGTACGTGCTCACCGGCAAGCGCACCACGTCGCTCGACGTGCGTCGGCGCGTCGAGCAGGCCGTCCGCGACCTCGGGTACACGCCGAACGCCGGCGCTCGCGCACTGGCCACCTCGCAGAGCATGGTGCTCGGCCTGCTGGTCCAGTTCCTCGAGGACGAGTTCGCCCCGGCGATGCTGCAGTACATGCTCGGCGTCTCGAACGTCGCCCGCGAGCTCGGCTACGACATCCTCATGGTCACCGAGCCCGAGGGCTCCCAGGCCCTCAAGCGGATCACCGACTCCCGCATGGTCGACGGCGTGGTGCTGATGAACGTCGCCGACGAGGACGAGCGCCTGCCGGTGCTGCGGGCCTCGCGCGTCCCCGGAGCGCTCGTCGGGCTCCCCGGCGACTGCACCGGCCTGGACGTCTTCGACCTCGACTTCGAAGAGGCCGGGCGCACGATGGTCGACCACCTCGCCGATCTGGGGCACCGCGACCTGGTGCTCGTCTCCCAGCCCGAGCACGTCGTCGAGCGCGGCGGCGCATACGTCTGGCGGCTGCGGGACGCCGCCCTCGCGCAGGCGAAGGCGCGCGGGATCACGCTGCACGCCGAGTACAGCGAGTCGCAGCAGCCCGCCGTCGGGCGGTTCCTCGACGACCTGCTCGACCGCCACCCGCAGGCCACCGGCCTGCTCCTGCACAACGAGGCCGCCGCGGCCGCGCTGCCGTCCGTGCTGCACGCGCGCGGCATCCAGTCGCCCCGCGACCTCTCCGTGATCGGGCAGTACTCCGACGAGTTCGCCCGCACCTTCTCCCTGCCGTTCTCCTCGATCGAGAGCGCACCCGACCGGCTCGGCCGGATGGCGGTGCGCCAGCTCGTGCGTCGCATCGAGCAGCAGGACCCGACCGACCCGCACGTCGTGCGGTTCGTGTCACCCGAGTTGGTCGACCGGGGGAGCACGGCGCCGCCCGTGGCCCCGCCGGACGCCCGGCCCTAGCAACACCGCTCCCTGGGGCACTGCCGCCCCGCAAATCACCTGTTCAAGGAGGAATGACGTGATGCGCAAGACAACGATCCGCAGCCTGGGCGTGCTGGGGGCGGTCACGCTCGCGGCGGTGAGCCTGACAGCCTGCTCGTCGGACGGCGAGGCCGGCAGCAGCTCCTACACCTGGTGGGACCCGTACCCCCAGCACGACGCGGCGTCCGACTGGGGCAAGCGCGTCGAGGCGTGCGGCGTCGAGGCCGGCGTCACGGTCCAGCGCACCGCGTACGACACCACGGCGCTGACCAACCAGGCGCTGCTCTCCGCGCAGGAGGGCACCTCGCCCGACGTGATCCTGCTCGACAACCCCGCCGTGTCCACGCTCGCCGACACCGGCATGCTCAACACGATGGAGGAGTTCGGCTTCGACACCTCCGCGATCGACGCGAACCTCATCGCCGCGGGCCAGCTCGACGGCGACACGTTCGGCATCCCGATCGGCGCCAACACCCTCGCGCTGTTCTACAACCAAGACGTGCTGACGGCCGCGGGCGTCGACGCCGCGAGCATCACCGACTGGGCCTCGCTCACCGACGCGCTGGCCAAGGTCACCTCGTCGGGCAAGAAGGGCATCACCTTCGCCGGCATCGGCACCGAGGAGGGCTCCTTCCAGTTCCTGCCCTGGTTCTGGGGGGCGGGCGCCGACCTGCGCGAGCTGGACTCGCCGCAGGCCGTGGCGGCGCTCGAGCTGTGGACGGGCTGGCTGGCCGACGGGTACGCCCCGAACTCGGTCATCAGCAACTCCCAGAACACCACCTGGGAGGAGTTCCTCACCGGTGACTTCGGGTTCGTGGTGAACGGCACGTGGCAGATCAACAGCGCCGCCGAGGCGGACTTCGCCACCGGCGTCATCCCGATCCCCGGCCAGAAGGGCGGCTCGGCGGCGGCGCCCACCGGCGGCGAGTTCGTGACCATGCCCGTGCAGAAGGACGAGGCGCGCTACGACACCACCCGCAAGATCGTCGAGTGCATGACGACCACTGACGGGTTCGTCGAGACGGGTACGACCTTCGCGTACTACATCCCGCCGACGGCCGACGGCCAGGCGGCGATCCTCGCGGAGAACGCCGATCTGGAGCCGTGGGTGGACGCCGTCAACGCCGCCAAGGGCCGGACCAGCGACGACCTCGGCACCAACTACCCGAAGGTCTCGGAGCAGCTCTGGACCGCGGTGCAGGAAGCGCTCTCCGGCGTCGAGACGCCCCAGGTCGCGCTGACGCAGGCCCAGGAGGCCGCTGAAGCCGCGATCGGCTGACCTGGCACCGCCGCTGCACCGAGCATTGAGGAACTGACCTGATGAAGATGACCCAGACCAGATCGGTCGGGGCCGGCGCGGCGGCGCCGGACGGGGTGGCGGCGCGTGCCGTCGCCGCCCCGTCCGGCCGCACCGCGAGCCGCCGGTCGCGGTCCACCCGATGGGCGGCTGTCGGCTTCGCCGCACCGCTCGTGGTCTACCTGGTGGCGTTCTACGCGTTCCCGCTCTGGCGGAACATCGAGCTGAGCCTGCACGACTACACGCCGCGCGCGTTCGTGCAGGGCGACGCCGAGTTCGTGGGGCTGGACAACTACGCCGACGTGCTGAGCTCGCGGACCTTCTGGCCCGCGCTGCGCAACACCGCGCTGTTCGTGGTGGTGTCCATCGCGTTCCAGTACGTGCTGGGCCTGGCGCTGGCGGTCTTCTTCCGGCAGAACTTCCGGCTCTCGGGGGTGCTGCGGGGCATGTTCCTCATCCCGTGGCTGCTGCCGCTCATCGTGTCCGCGTCCACCTGGTCGTGGATGCTCAACAGCGACAACGGGATCGTCAACTCGGTGCTGGGCGCCTTCGGGGTCGGCCAGATCAACTGGCTGACGTCGCCCGAGTGGGCGCTGGTGTCCGTGATCGTCGCGAACATCTGGCTGGGCATCCCGTTCAACCTGGTGATCCTCTACTCCGGGCTGCAGAACATTCCGGGTGACGTGTACGAGGCCGCGAGCCTCGACGGCGCGAGCGCCTGGCAGCAGTTCCGCAAGATCACGTTCCCGCTGCTGCGGCCCGTCTCGATCATCACGCTGCTGCTCGGGCTGATCTACACGCTCAAGGTCGTCGACATCATCTGGATCATGACGACGGGCGGCCCCGGCAGCTCCTCGACGACGCTCGCCGTGTGGTCGTACCGGGAGGCGTTCGGCACCGGCCAGCCCGACTTCTCGCCCGCCGCGGCGGTCGGCAACCTGCTGATCCTCATCGCGCTCGCCTTCGGGTTCGTGTACCTGCACCTCCAGCGCCGACAGGAGCAGTCATGACCAGCCACCGTCCCTGGTGGAAGACAGCCCTGGGCGTCTTCTTCACCGCCCTGATGCTGTTCCCCGTCTACTGGATGGTGAACGTCTCGCTCACCAAGACCAGCGACATGCGCTCGGACCCCCCGCACTGGTTCCCGTGGAACCCCACGCTCGAGGGCTACCGCAACGTCGTCGAGCACCAGCTGCCGCACCTGGGCACGAGCATGCTCATCGGGCTCGGCACCGTGGCGCTCACGCTCGTCATCGCCGCGCCCGCCGCGTACTCGCTGGCGCAACTGAACCTGCGCGGCGGCAAGACGCTGAACTTCGTGCTGCTCGTGGCGCAGATGATCCCGGGCGTGATCATGGCGATGGGCTTCTACGCCATCTACATCAAGCTCGGCCTGCTCAACACGGTGTGGGGCCTGATCGTCGCGGACTCCACCGTCGCGGTGCCGTTCGCGGTGCTGCTGCTGACCACGTTCATGCAGGGCATCCCACGCGAGCTGATCCAGGCCGCCACCGTCGACGGCGCGGGCACGTGGCGCACGTTCTGGTCGGTGGTGCTGCCGGTGAGCCGCAACTCGATGATCACCGCGTCGCTGTTCGCCTTCCTGTGGTCGTGGTCGGACTTCATCTTCGCCTCGACCCTCAACCGCAATGGGGACCTGATCCCCATCACGCTCGGCATCTACAAGTACATCGGCAACAACACCACGCAGTGGAACTCGATCATGGCGACCGCCGTGGTCGCGTCGATCCCCGCCGCGGTGCTGCTCGTCGTGGCCCAGCGGTACGTCGCCGCCGGCGTCACCGCAGGGGCAGTCAAGGACTGAGCCCCACCCCCGACCGTCCATCTCTGCAAGACCGGAGTGCCAGCACCATGGTGACCTTCCACCCGTCCGCCACGTCCCTCGAGATCCGCCACCGCCATGAGGTGCTGACCATCGAGGCGTGGGGGGTCGACAGCGTCCGCGTCCGCGCGGCGCAGTACCGCATCCCCGTCGAGAGCCAGGGCGCGCTCGACGAGCCGCCCGCCTCGCCGGCCCCGTCGATCGAGGCGGGCGACGCGCATGCGACGTTCC
>JAEWEI010000221.1 GCA_023389545.1 Actinomycetes bacterium
GCCGTGTACCGGGTGGCGCCGGGCTTCCGGCCGATCGCGCTCGACGTGCACGTGCCCGAGGCCGCCGCGCCGGCCGCGCCCGGTGGAGCCGACGACGCGCGCCGCGGCGCGCCGCTCGTGGTCTGGATCCACGGCGGCGGCTGGGAGTTCGGCGACCGCCGAACCACCCCCGAGGCATGGCCCGAGGGCTGGCTCTTCGAGGCCTGCGTGGCGGCGGGGCTGGCGGTCGCGACCGTCGACTACCGGCTCTCCGGCGAGTCCGCGTTCCCCGCCGCGTTCGACGATGTGCGGGCCGCCGTGCGCTACCTGCGCGCCATGGCCCCGGCCCTGGGCATCGACGGCAGCCGGGTCGCGGTCATGGGGGAGAGCGCCGGCGGGCAGCTCGCGGCCCTCGTGGCCCTGGCGGGCACAGGATCGGACGTCGACGGATCGGGCTCAGCCGCCGGCGGCCCTGTCGCCGAGGCGGGGGACGCGTTCGCCGGCCCCGTGCAGGCGGCGGCGCTGCTCTACCCGCCCACCGACTTCACGCCTGCGGGTGGCCCCATCTCCGCCGTCGCCGCCCCGGACGGCGGCGCCGACGCCCGGATGCTCGGCGGCCCGCCCGAGGCACGGCTCGCCGTCGCCGTCGCGGCGTCGCCCGTGGCATACGCGCGCCCCGACGCGCCGCCGATCCTGCTGCTGCACGGTGACGCGGACACGATCGTGCTCGTCGACCAGAGCGTGCGGCTGCGCGACGCCCTCGTCGCCGCAGGGGCGCCCGAGGTGGTCCTGGACGTGGTGCCGGGCGCCGAGCACTGCTTCCAGGGCGTCGACCCCGTGCCGCCGCTGCAGCGGGCAGTCGACTTCCTCAGGGCGCGGCTCGCGGGCTGACCTCCGCCAGACGCGACGACGCCGTGGCCCGGAGAGGGGCCACGGCGCCGTCGCTGCGGGGTGAGCGCTCGCTGCGGGGTCAGGCCTGCGCGGCCTCGGCGATCGTCGCCACGGTGAGCCGCGCGATGGCCAGCTCCTCGGCCGTCGGCACCACGAGCACGAGCGTCGGCGCGCCGTCGGGGGAGATGACGGTCACGTCGGACTTGCGGCCCTCGTTGCGCGCCAGGTCGATCGTGTAGCCCAGGCCCTCGAGCCCGGCCAGGGCGTGCGCCCGCACGATGTCGTCGTTCTCGCCGATGCCGGCCGTGAACGAGATGACGTCCACGCGGCCCAGCACGGCCGTGTACGCGCCGATGTACTTGCGCAGGCGGTGGATGTACACGTCGAGCGCGAGCTTCGCGTCCTCGTCGCCCGCGGCGATCATCTCGTGCAGGGTGCGGAAGTCGCTCTCGCCGGACAGGCCCTTGACGCCCGAGCGGCGGTTCAGCAGGTCGTCGATGTCGTCGATCGACATGCCCGCGTTCCGGTACAGGTGGAACACGACGCCCGGGTCGATGTCGCCCGAGCGGGTGCCCATGACCAGGCCCTCGAGCGGCGTCAGGCCCATCGAGGTCTCCACCGCGACGCCGCCCTTGACCGCGGACACGGACGCGCCGTTGCCCAGGTGCAGCACGATCTGGTTGAGCTCCTCGAGCGGGCGGCCGACGATGTTCGCGACCTCCGCCGAGACGTACTGGTGCGACGTGCCGTGGGCGCCGTAGCGGCGGATCGAGTACTGCGCCGCGACGTCCTGCGGGATCGCGTAGGTGGCGGCGGCCTCCGGCAGGGTGCCGAAGAACGACGAGTCGAACACCGCGACCTGCGGCACGTCCGGGAGCAGCTCACGGGCCACGGCGATGCCGCGGGCGTTCGCCGGGTTGTGCAGCGGGGCCAGCGGGGACAGCGCCTCGATGCCCGCCAGCACGGCGTCGTCGATCAGCGCGGGGCCGGTGAACACGTCCCCGCCCTGCACCACGCGGTGGCCCACGGCGACGACGTCCGCCTCGGCCAGGTCCGGGCCGTGCTCGGCGAACAGCTCCAGCACACGGCGCAGCGCCTGGCCGTGGTCCGCGATCGGCTCGGTGAGCTTCGTGGAGACGCCCGCGTGCTTGTGGGTGAGCAGCGCGTCGTCCGCGCCGATCCGCTCGACGATGCCCGAGGCGATCGCGTCGCCGCCGATCGGGTCGACGAGCTGGTACTTCACCGACGACGAGCCCGAGTTGATGACGAGCACGGTGCCGTGCCCGGTGACGTCGGTCTGCTGGCCCGGCTGGTCGCCGGATCCGTGGAGCGGGTTCACGCGTTGTCCTCCGAGTGGGTGTCCAGGGCCTGCGCCTGGATGGCTGTGATCGCGACGGTGTTGACGATGTCCTGCACCAGTGCGCCGCGCGACAGGTCGTTGACCGGCTTGCGCAGGCCCTGGAGCACGGGGCCGATGGCCACAGCGCCCGCGGAGCGCTGCACGGCCTTGTAGGTGTTGTTGCCCGTGTTCAGGTCGGGGAACACGAAGACGGTGGCCCGGCCGGCGACTGCCGAGTCGGGCATCTTCGTGCTGGCCACCGACGCGTCCACAGCGGCGTCGTACTGGATGGGGCCCTCGACCGACAGGTCGGGGCGGCGCTCGCGGACCAGCGCCGTCGCCGCGCGGACCTTGTCGACGTCCGCGCCCGAGCCGGACTCGCCGGTCGAGTACGACAGCATCGCGATGCGCGGCTCGACCCCGAACTGGGCGGCCGTCGCCGCCGAGGAGATCGCGATGTCCGCGAGCTGCTCGGCCGTCGGGTCCGGGTTCACGGCGCAGTCGCCGTAGACCAGCACGCGGTCCTCGAGGCACATGAGGAACACGCTCGAGACGATCGAGACGCCCGGGGCCGTCTTGATGATCTCGAAGGACGGCTTGATGGTGTGCGCTGTGGTGTGCAGGGCGCCCGAGACCATGCCGTCGGCCAGGCCCAGCTCCACCATCATCGTGCCGAAGTACGACACCGAGGAGACGATCTCCCGGGCCCGCTCCACCGTCATGCCCTTGTGGGCGCGCATCCGCGTGTACTCCTC
>JAEWEI010000265.1 GCA_023389545.1 Actinomycetes bacterium
CCTCCACCGCCACCACGCCCGACCCCCACGTCTGCGGCCGGGCGCCCACCGGCGATCGCGCCAGCCACGACACGCGGGAGTTCCGCCGCGGCCCCGGAGTCCGTGCCACCCGTTCGGGTGGCCGGACGCCCAGCAGATCCGGCCGCGCAGCGCCCTGTGCCGACGCGCGGCAGGCCGTCCGCCCGAGCTGGAGGCTCCGCGGGGGGCGGAGGCCGTCCTCCGGTCGCCACCACGCCCACCCGCGTCCGCGCCCCGCGCCGCAAGATGATCCTGCTGGGGATCGCCGTGCTGCTGGTGCTCCTGCTCGCCTGGCCCATCGGCCTGCTGATCTGGGCCAACGGCAAGATCGAGCACGTCGAGGCACTGTCGGGCGCCGCGGGCACCCCGGGCACCACGTATCTGCTGGCTGGCTCGGACTCGCGCGCCGACGGCGCCATCGAGGACACCGAGACGCAGGGCGCCCGCACCGACACGATCATGCTGCTGCACGTCCCCGACAGTGGGCCGACGGCGCTGATCAGCCTTCCGCGTGACACGTATGTGGAGATTCCCGGCCACGAGGCGTCGAAGCTGAACGCCGCGTTCTCCTGGGGCGGCGCCCCGCTGCTGGTGCAGACAGTGGAGCAGCTCACCGGCCTGACCGTGGACCACTACGTCGAGGTCGGCTTCGGTGGGATCGAGCAAGTGGTGGATGCCGTGGGCGGCGTGGAGCTGTGCTCGGACCTGACGGTAGACGACGCGGACAGCGGCATGGTGTGGACCCCGGGCTGCCGCGAGGTCGGCGGCGTGGAGGCGCTGGCCTTCGCGCGGATGCGCAAGGCGGACCCGACGGGCGACATCGGCCGCGCCGAGCGTCAGCAGCAGCTCATCGGCGCACTGTCCAGCAAGGTCGAGGACCCCGGGCTGGTCTTCCAGCCCGGGCGACAGGTGGACCTGCTGACGGCGGGCACCGGCGCCCTGACAGTGAGCGAGGGCACGGGCATCCTCGACTTGGGGAGCCTCGCGCTCGCGTTCCGCAATGCCAAGGGCGAGGGCGGGATCACGGGCACCCCGCCGATCGTCAGCATGGACTACCGCCCGGGGAACGTCGGCTCGACCGTGCGGCTGGACCCCGACCAGACGCCCGGGTTCTTCGCCTCGATCGGCGCAGGCACGTGGCCTGCCGGAGCGACGGGTGGGGCGCCCACAGGGTGACGCGACGGGCCGCCACAGCCCGCTGCCTCCGGTGCGGCCAGCGCAGTCCGTGGGGAGTCAGGCCCCGAAGCCGATGGGCTTGCGCTGGCCCGTTCCCGACGTGGCGCGCAGCCGCTCGCCCTTCGCGTCTGCCTGCTCGCGCAGCCCGTCCTGGAACACGGACATCGCCGCCTTCAGCCGAGCCGCATCCTCGTCGGAGCCCGATGCGAGAATGCGCACCGCCAGCAGCCCGGCGTTGCGGGCTCCCCCCACGGACACCGTGGCCACCGGCACCCCGGCGGGCATCTGCACGATGGACAGCAGCGAGTCGAGGCCGTCGAGGTGCGCGAGCGGGACGGGCACGCCTACCACCGGAAGCGTCGTCACGGACGCGAGCATCCCTGGCAGATGGGCCGCTCCCCCGGCGCCGGCGATGATGACGCGGAGCCCGCGCGCGGCGGCGGTGCGCCCGTAGTCGATCATCTTGTCGGGCTGCCGGTGCGCGGAGACGACATCCACCTCGACGGGCACGTCGAACTCGGCGAGCGCGTCGGCCGCGGCCTGCATCACCGGCCAGTCGGAGTCCGAGCCCATGACGATGCCCACCAGCGGCTGCCCGCTCATCTCAGATCTCCTTCTGGTCCAGGGAATCGCCACGCAGCAGCGCGGCGGCGGCGCGGGCTCGGGCCCGCACATCGGCGAGGTCCTCGCCGGAGACGTTCACGTGGCCGAGCTTGCGGCCAGGCCGCACGGCCTTGCCGTACAGGTGGACCTTCACGGCCGGGTCGAGCCGGGCCACGGGCGCGAGGCCGTCGGTCAGCTCATCGAGCGTCGAGCCGAGCACGTTGACCATCACAGTCCACGGCGCGCGGGGCGACGTGTCACCGAGCGGCAGGTCGAGCACCGCCCGCAGGTGCTGCTCGAACTGGCTGGTCACGGCGCCGTCGATCGTCCAGTGACCTGAGTTGTGCGGGCGCATCGCCAGCTCGTTCACGAGCACGTGCGGGGCCTCGTCGGGCGTGGCGCCGGGGACCTCGAACAACTCGACGGCCAGGACGCCGGTGACCCCGAGGCCCTCAGCGACACGGACGGCCAACTCCTGTGCCGCGCGGGCGGTCTCAGGATGCAGTCCGGGAGCGGGCGCGATGACCTCGGCACAGACGCCGCCCTCCTGCACGGACTCGACCACAGGCCAAGTGCGCACCTCGCCAGATGGGGTGCGGGCCACGAGCACCGCCAGCTCACGGCTGAACGGGACCATCTCCTCGGCGATAAGCGGGACGCCCGCACCGCTCTGCGACGCCTCAAGCCAGTCGGCAGCCTCGCCGCTCGACCGCACCACGCGCACGCCCTTGCCGTCATAGCCGCCGCGCACCGTCTTGACCACGGCGGACCCGCCGTTCTGGCCGAGGAACGCGTCCAGGTCCGCGGCCGTGGCCACTGGCGCCCAGCGCGGGCACGGCACGCTCAGCGCGCCGAGCCGCTCGCGCATGACCCGCTTGTCCTGGGCATGCACCAGGGCGTCGGGTCCCGGGTGCACGGCGACCCCCCGGGCGACGAGCTTCTCGAGCAGGGCGTTCGGCACGTGTTCATGCTCGAAGGTCAGCACCTGCGCGCCCTCGACGATCGCGTCCACGGCAGCCGGGTCTTGTGCGGCGCCCACCGGAGCGTCCACCACCACCTGGGCTGCCGACGACTCCGCGTCCTCGACCAGCACACGCAGACGAATCCCGAGCGCGGTCGCCGCCGGCGCCATCATGCGGGCGAGCTGCCCGCCCCCGACCACTGCCACCACTGCTGCTGCCACGACGCCCGAGCCTAGTCGAGGCCACCGCCGTGTCTGGCGCGCGTCCACAGGCGCCGGACGCCCGGAATCGGAGAAATCGGGTCCTGAGTTCGCCAGCGCCACACCGGCGCCAGGCATAAGGTCGGTCAGTGCCTGCCTCCGCCGCCGACGCTCACCGCATGCGTGCCATGCGCTCTCGGCTCCTCGAGCTCTCCAGGTTCCTCTCCGTCGGAGCCGTCGCCTTCGTGGTCGACCTCGGGCTGTTCAACGTGCTGCGGTTCGGCCCCGGCAGGCTGCTCGAGGACAAGCCGCTGACGGCCAAGATCATCTCGGTGGGGGTGGCGACCCTCG
The DNA here is from genome assembly GCA_023389545.1 of Actinomycetes bacterium. Taxonomy (GTDB): domain Bacteria; phylum Actinomycetota; class Actinomycetes; order Actinomycetales; family Cellulomonadaceae; genus Cellulomonas_A. Next base: position 3,311 of record JAEWEI010000265.1, read on the forward strand.
TCTCGTGGCTCGGGAACCGCCACTGGACCTTCTCGCAGCACCGCACCACGCACCGCGGGCGCGAGCTGACGCTGTACGCGGCGATCAACGTGCTCGGGGTGCTCATCGGCATCGGAACGCTTGCGTTCACGCACTATGTGCTGAACCTGCGCACCCCTCTGGAGGACAACATCTCCACCGTGCTGGGCATCGTGCTCGGCACCATCGTGCGTTACATCGGCTACAAGAAGCTGGTCTTCACGTCCCCTGCCCCGGCCGGTGAGGTGCGGGCTCCGGCGCCCGACGTGCAGGGCGCCCCGCGTCCGGCCGTCGGGCTCGGCGACGGGGATGTCGAGCCTCAGGCCTGAGTGCGGCTCACCGCCACCTGCGGTCCGTCCTCGGCGAGATCACCGACCCGCGCGGCAGCACCACGTCGGGGGCCAGCGATGCGGGCACCCCGGCGAGGAACAGCGCGAACACGGCGGGCCGCCGCTGGGCGAGCTCGAGCCGCCCACCGTCGGCTGAGGCGAGGTCGCGGGCGAGCGCGAGGCCGAGCCCGGTGCCGGCGCCTGAGGTGACTTCCCGCTCGAAGATGCGGGGGGCGAGGTCGTCGGGCACGCCCTCGCCCTCGTCGGCGACCTCGACGACCACGGCGCCTGAGGGTCCGCTGGGCCGGGAGCGCACGGTCGTGGTGCCGCCGCCGTGCTTGAGGGAGTTCTCCAGCAGGGTCGCGATCACCTGGGCGAGGGCGCCGGGGGTGGCGAGCACCTGCACGGCGGGGTCGATCTCGAAGACGAGGCGTCGACCGGCGGCGACGTAGGCAGGCTCCCACTCCTCGCGTTGTTGGCGGAGCACATCGGCGAGAACGACGGCTTCGGTGGTGCCGCCTTGGGCTCGACGCGACCGGGCGAGCAGGTCGTCGACGACCGTGACGAGACGCTCCACCTGTTCGAGGGAGATCCGGGCCTCTTCGCGCACCTCGGGCTCGTGGGCGGCGAGGGCGATCTCCTCGAGGCGCATCGACAGCGCGGTCAGCGGGGTGCGGAGCTGGTGGGAGGCGTCGGCGCCGAACTGCCGCTCGGCGGCGAGCCGCCCGGCCATGCGGTCGGCGCTGCGGGCGAGCTCGGCGGCGACGAGGTCGATCTCTTCGACGCCGGAGGGGCGCAGTTGTGGCCGGACCTGCCCGGACCCGAGCTGTTCTGCTGATGCGGCGAGGTACACGAGGGGCGCGGCGAGGCGGTTGGCCTGCCAGATGGCCATGGCGATGCCGGCGCCGAAGGCCACGACGGCTGCGACGACGACGAGGGCGATGACGCGTGCGCTGATCCAGAACACGTCCCACCAGGAGACGTACAGCGCGATGGTGGCGCCGTTGGCGGACTCCGTCTGCACGGAGACGTAGCGGCCCTCGATGGCGGGCCCGGCTTGGAACTGGGCGCCGTCGGGCGCGACCACGAAGACGCTGGCCTCGAGGGCGCCCTCGCCGCCGACGGCCACCTCGAGCATCCGCGCTGTCAGCGGGATGCCCTCCTCGATGCGGAAGTCGACGGAGCGCGAGAGCGCGGCGGCGCGGGCTTCGAGGGCGCCGACCTCGTTCTCCCGGACGAGCTGCGAAACGATGAACGCGAGGGGGAAGCCGAGCAGCACCACCGCGACGGTGACCGCCGCGATCGTCGACTGGAGGACGCGACGACGCACGTCAGCCTCGGTCGCCCTCGCCGGTCTCGAACCGGAAGCCCATGCCGCGCACCGTGGTGACGTAGCGCGGGGCGTTGGCGTCGTCGCCGAGTTTGCGGCGCAGCCAGGAGACGTGCATGTCGAGGGTCTTGGTCGAGCCGGAGGGGTCGGATCCCCACACCTCGCGCATGAGGGTGTCGCGCCCGACGACGGTGCCCGCGGCGCCGACGAGCACGCGCAGCAGGTCGAACTCCTTGGCGGTCAGGTGGAGCTCGCGCTCGCCCTGGAAAGCGCGGTGGGCGGCGACGTCGACGCGCACGTTCTGGGCGTGCAGCTCGTCCTCGTCGGCGACGTCGCCGACGGTGCGGCGCAGCAGCGCCCGGACGCGGGCGAGCAGTTCGGCGAGGCGGAATGGCTTGGTGACGTAGTCGTCGGCGCCCGCGTCGAGCCCGACGACGAGGTCGACCTCGTCGGCGCGCGCGGTCAGGACGAGCACGGGTGTCGTCAGCCCTTGGTTGCGGATGGCGCGTGCGACGTCGAGCCCGTCCATGTCGGGCAGGCCCAGGTCGAGCACGACGAGGTCGGCCTCGCTGGCGTGGTCGATCGCGCCTTGACCGGTTCCTTGCACGTGCACGTCATAACCTTCACGCCCGAGGGCCCGCGCCAAAGGCTCGGCAATCGCGGGGTCGTCCTCCGCCAGCAGCACGTGGGTCATCGGCCCATGCTAGGTCATGCGCGGGTTCACGACTCGGCTCCACGCCGCCGCACTTTGTTCGATGCGCGAAGTTAGGCGTTGACTCTCCCGTTATGTCCTGGTTCGCTGTCTCCGGGCGACAACGAGGCCGCCCGGTGATCCCAGGAGACGACGATGTCCCGACCACGCCCGCTGGTCGCGACCGCAGCCGCGATCGCGCTCTCGCTCCCCCTCGCCGTCGCGCTCGCGACGCCTGCGACGGCCCATCGCCCCACCCCCGTGCCCGTCGCGGAGCAGTTCGTCAAGCGCTCCGGCCCACTGCTCACCCTCGCCGGCAAGCCCTACCGCTTCGCCGGGACCAACAACTACTACCTGGAGTACTCGGCGCCCGCGATGACCGACGCTGTCCTGGAGAACGCCGCAGCCTCGGGCTCCACGGTGGTGCGCGCCTGGGCGTTCCTCGACGTCCCCAGCGCCGACGACGTCGGCGACAAGGGCGTCTACTTCCAGTACTGGAATGGCGAGCGGCCCGCGTACAACGACGGGCCGGACGGCCTGGAGAAGCTCGACTACGTCGTGGCGAAGGCCAAGGCGGAGGGCGTGCGGCTCATCCTCCCGTTGACGAACAACTGGTCGGACTTCGGCGGCATGGACCAGTACGTCGCATGGGCCGGCGGCACTCACCACTCCGACTTCTACACCGACGCCACGATCCGGCAGTGGTTCAAGGACTGGATCAGCCACGTCCTCGAGCGCACCAACACGATCACGGGCGTGAAGTACAAGGACGACCCGACGATCATGGCGTGGGAGCTCGCGAACGAGCCGCGCTGCGTGGGCTCCGGCAGGTTCCCCAAGGACCCCGGCTGCACCATCGACACCCTGACCCCGTGGGTGGCGGAGATGTCCGCGCACATCAAGTCGATCGACCGCAACCACCTGGTCGGCACTGGCGACGAGGGCTTCCTCAACCTGCCCGACGGGACTGACTGGACCGACAACGGCAACGAGGGCGTCGACTCGCAGGCTTGGGCGGCGCTGCCCACGATCGACTACCTGAGCTACCACCTCTACCCCGACGGGTGGGGCAAGGACACCGCCTGGGGCACGCAGTGGATCAAGGACCACTCCGCCGCCGCGCGCGCCGTCGGCAAGCCGGCGATCCTCGGGGAGTTCGGCTCCAAGGACAAGGCCACCCGCAACGCCGTCTACCGGGAGTGGACGGACGCCGTGCGGCTCAGCGGCGGGGCGGGGGCGCTGTTCTGGATCCTGTCGGACGTGCGCGAGGACGGCACGCTCTACCCCGACTACGACGGTTTCACGGTCTACGCGTCCTCGCCGGTGTCCCGCACGTTGAAGAACTTCGCGACGACGATGGCCAACCCGCTGCGGTTCACCTTCCCGCCGGTCGCCGACGACGACGTGGCGCAAACCGACTTCGGCGTGCCCGTCACCCTCAGCCTCACCGCGAACGACATCGCCTACCAGGTGAGGATCGCGCCCAGCACGCTCGACCTCGACCTGTCGACCAGGGGCACGCAGCACGTCCTCACCACCGCGCAGGGCGAGTTCGCCGTCTCCCGCACCGGCGTGCTGACATACACCCCCGCCGACGGGTTCGCGGGCAAGGCCATCGCGTCGTATCAGGTCAAGGACCAGCTCGGCCGCGCGTCCGCCACCGCGCGCGTCACGGTGACGGTCAAGCCGTCCGCGACGGCGGCGCAGACGCTCTTCGACTTCACGGACGGCGCCCAGGGCTGGACCGGTGACAGCTCCGCTGCCGCCGATGGCTCCGGGCGCCTGGCCATCACCAGCGCCAACTCCTGGTTCGGGGGGCGCCTCGCCGAGCCCGCCGACCTCAGCTCACGCAGCACACTGCGCTTCGACCTGGTCGCCACCACCGGAACGAGCCCCATCCTCGCGCTCCAGCTCGGCCCCGAGTGGGCCTGGTGCCAGGCGGCGCCGCTGCCCTGGACCACCTCCCCGGCAACCGGGGCAGACGCTGTGGCGTTCGACCTCACGACCCTCGACGACGCCTGCGCCGCGCTGCTCGGCGACGTGCGCGCAGTGAACATCTGGTTCAACACCGGCGAGCACCTGATCGACGAGGTGGGCGTCGGCTGACCGTGTCGCCTCGTCCACCCGGGGGCTGACCCGCGCTCCGGCGCCGGTCAGCCCCCGGGTTGAGCCGGTCCGCAGCCTCGGCGTCTAGGCTCGCCACGTGGGTCTGTGGGAGCGCGTCAACCGGTGGGAGGTCTCCCACCGGTTCGCCATCGACGCCACCCTGACCGGGCTAGTGATGCTCGGAGCGGTGCCGCTCTCGCGCGACACGGGATCGTCCGCCGACGTCTACCTGTGGGCCGCCGCGGTGATCGCGCCACTGGCCTGGCGGCGCTCCCGCCCCGTCCCGTCCGCGGTGGCCGTCTATAGCGTCGCCCTGCTGCACCTGCTCGCCGGGCACTGGCTGATCTTCCCCGCCGACATCGCGGTGCTCGCGGCGCTCTACTCGGTGACGGTGCACGGACCGCGCTGGGCGCACCGGATGGCCATCACGGGCGCACTGCTGGGCGCCGCGCTCTCGAGCGCCGCACAGCCGTACTACGACCCTGTGTCCGCGGTGGCCGGGACGATCTTCACCGGCACGATCGCGCTGGCGGTGTGGGCGTTCGGCCTGGTGCGGCGCCAGCGCCGACTGACCATCGACACGCTCGTCGACCGCGCGCACCGCCTCGAGGTGGAGCGGGACCAGCAGGCACGGCTCGCCACCGCCGCGGAGCGCTCCCGGATCGCCCGTGAGATGCACGACATCGTCGCCCACTCGCTCAGCGTGATCATCGCGCAGGCCGACGGGGGCCGGTACGCCGCCGAGGCTGACCCCGCGGCCGCCACCCGCTCGCTGGGCACCATCTCCGAGACCGGTCGCGCGGCCCTCGCCGACATGCGCCGACTCCTCGGGGTGCTGCGCACCGACTCCGACGACGCCTCAACGAACCGGCCCCGCTCCCCGGGCCTCGTCGACACGCCACGCGCCGCACAGCAGGCGGCCGACGCCCCGACGACCTCCCCGATGCCCGCGGTGCAGGATCTGGACGCACTGGTGCAGCAGGTCCGCGCCTCCGGCCTGCGGGTCTCCCTCGTGCGGATGGGCACGCCCCGCACGCTTCCGCCCGGCGCCGGGCTCACGGTCTACCGCATCTGCCAGGAGTCGCTGACGAACGTGCTCAAGCACGCCGGACCCGATCCGGCCGTGACGATCGTGGTGCAGTGGCAGCCGTCGGCGATCTCGGTCGAGGTGAGCGACGACGGGCGCGGCGCCGCGGCCGATTCCGACGGGCTGGGCCAAGGGCTGCTGGGGATGAGCGAGCGCGCAGCCATGTTCGGCGGGACGGTCAGCGTCGGCCCACGTCCAGGCGGCGGGTTCCGCGTCCGCGCGCGCCTGCCGCTGCCACCGGTCCCGGGCGACCAGGAATCCGCGGACGCGGCGCAGTACCCGGCTCCCGAGCCTTCGCGCCGCGTCGTCGCCGAGCGAGGCGCCGGCGCCCCCCAGGAGACACCGATGAACGGCTGGCAGAACGCATGAACACACCGATCAGGGTCGCGCTCGTCGACGACCAGCAGCTCGTCCGCGCCGGCTTCCGCATGGTGATCGACTCCCAGCCCGACCTCGAGGTGGTGCTCGAGGCGGGTGACGGAGCCCAGGCCGTCCGCGCGCTGACGCCCGGATCGGGGCCCGCCGCGCATGGCCGCGTGGACGTCGTGTTGATGGACGTGCGGATGCCCCAGATGGACGGCCTCGCGGCCACGGCGGCCATCACGGCGGCCGGCACCGACGAGGCGCCGGCGCCGCGCGTCATCGTGCTGACGACCTTCGACCTCGACGAGTACGTCCTCTCGGCGATCCGTGCCGGCGCCAGCGGCTTCCTGCTGAAGGACGCACCGCCCGAGGAGATGCTCGGGGCCATCCGCACCATCCACCACGGCGACGCGGTCATCGCGCCGTCGAGCACCCGGCGCCTGCTCGAGCACCTGGTGACGGCACTGCCCGCCGAACGGCTGGCGCAGGAGGACGAGCCGGCCCACGCCGCGCTGTCCGACCTGACCGAGCGCGAGCGCGAGGTCCTGGTGCTGATGGCGCGAGGCCGGTCCAACACGGAGATCGGCGGGGACCTGTTCGTCGCGGAGGCCACCGTGAAGACCCACGTGGGCCGCATCCTCGCCAAGCTGGGCGTGCGTGACAGGGTCCAGGCCGTCGTCGCGGCCTACGAGGCCGGCCTGGTCCGTCCGGGGGGCTGACCGCCGACGCCCGCACGGGCTCCCAGTCGCACGGTCGGGCGCTGCCCCTCCCCCTGTGGGTGGACCCGGATCGCGACCACAGCCCGACGCGCTATCCGTCCGGTCATCCGTAGCGTCGTCCACATCGCCCCCAACGAACTTGGAGCTAGTCGTGGACACGACCGTCTACCAGAACACCCCGCCCGGGCAGCAGCCCGGGACGCCCGCCATCGCCGTCCGGGCCCGTGACCTCGCGAAGGTCTACGGTCGCGGCGAGTCGGCCGTGCACGCCCTCGCTGGTGTGGACGTGGACTTCGCGGCGGGGGCGTTCACCGCGATCATGGGCCCGTCCGGATCGGGCAAGTCGACGCTGATGCACCTGCTCGCCGGGCTGGACTCGGCCACGTCGGGCCACGCGTTCCTCGGCGAGACCGACGTCACCGCGCTCGACGACGACGCGCTGACGCGCCTGCGACGCGACCGCGTGGGCTTCGTCTTCCAGTCGTTCAACCTGCTGCCGATGTTCACCGCCGAGCAGAACATCACGCTGCCGTTGGAGCTCGCGGGCGCCCCCGTGGACCGGGCGTGGTTCGACACCCTCGTCCAGGCCCTGGGGCTCAAGGCGCGGCTCACGCACCGGCCCTCCGAGCTCTCCGGCGGGCAGCAGCAGCGCGTGGCGATCGCCCGCGCGCTGATCACCAAGCCGGAGGTCGTCTTCGCCGACGAGCCGACGGGCAACCTCGACTCACGATCGGGCGCCGAGGTGCTGAGCTTCCTGCGCCGCTCGGTGCGCGAGCTCGGGCGCACCATCATCATGGTCACGCACGACCCGACGGCCGCCGCGTACGCGGACCGTGTGGTGCTGCTGGCCGACGGCCGCATCGCCGGGGACATCGCCGACCCGACGCCCGAGTCGGTGCTCGCGGGCCTCGACGCCCTGCGGCAGCTCGACGAGCCCATCGGCGCCACCGGCACGACGAGCGTGGCGGGTCTCTGATGCTGCGACTGACACTGGCCCAGATGCGGCAGAGCATCGGGCGCCTGGCCGCCGGCGCCATCGCCATCGCCATCGGCACGGCCTTCGTCGCCGCCACGCTGCTCGCGGGCGCGGTGATCACGCGGACCGGCTACGACTCGCTCACGGCGTCGATGGCGCAGGCCGACCTCGTCGCCATGTCCGTCGGCCCCGACTCGATCGAGGAGATATCGGCGCTGCCGGACGTGGCCGCCACACAGCCGATGACTGTGGTCGGCGTGGAGCTGCAGCACGGGCCGACGCAGATCTGGGCGGGCGTCACGCCCCGGGCCACCGACCCCAGCCTGGAGGTGCAGACGCTCGTCGAGGGCATGCTTCCCGTCGGCGCCGGGCAGATCGCCCTGCCCACGACGATGGCCGAGCGCCTGAAGGTGGCCATCGGCGACGACCTCGAGGCTCCTTACACCTTGTGGACGGAGGCGGCGCCCACCGACGACGCGGCTGCCCCCACGGCTGACGCCACTGTGGCTGCCGAGCTCGAGGCTGCGGAGGCCGACGCCGAGCTCACGGATGGCGCGTGGGAGAACTCGACGATGACCCTGCGCGTCGTGGGGCTGCTCGACGACCCGCTCGGCGCGTACACGGAGCAGGGCGGCGCGGGAGTCGTGGACATCGCCGATGCCGAGCGCCTCTACGGCGGGGGCACCCTGGTGGACAGTTACGAGTCTGTGCTCCTCGCGCTCGTGCCGGGGGCCGACCCCGCCGCCGTCCAGCAATCGGTCAGCGAGCTCACCGACATGTCGGTCTTCACCAAGGACGAGGCCGCGGAGTACCTCATCTCCAACTTCGCCGCAGACGGCGAGATCTTCACCAAGTTGGTGCTGGGCTTCGCCGCCGTGGCGCTCATCGTCGCGGCGCTGGTCATCTCGAACACCTTCCAGGTGCTCGTCGCCCAGCGCACCCGCACCCTCGCGCTGCTGCGCTGCGTCGGGGCCGGCAAGCGCCAGCTCCGCTCGTCCGTGCTCATCGAGGCCACGCTGCTCGGGGTCGCGGCCTCCCTGGCGGGCATCGTGGGCGGGACGGTGCTCGCGCAGGTCGCCCTGACGGTGCTGCGCCGCACCGCCGTGGACGCGCCGCTGCCCGCGACGGTGTCGATCACGCCCGCGGTGATCTTGGCCCCGCTGCTGGTGGGCACCTTGATGACGGTCCTCGCGGCCCTGATGCCAGCACGGGCGGCGACCCGGGTGGCGCCCATCGCGGCCCTGCGTCCCGCTGACGCGCCGGTCATCACCTCGCGCAGCAGCCGGGTGCGGGTCGTGTTCTCGGCACTGCTCACGGTCGGTGGGGCGCTCGGGCTCGGGCTCGGCGTGCTCGTGGGCGCCAGCGACCCGACCATCGGGCTGCTGCTGGGCCTCGCCGGTGGCGCGACCTCATTCGTCGGGGTGCTCGTCGGCGCGGTCTTCTGGGTTCCGAAGGTCGTCTCGGCGACCGGCCGCCTCCTGGGGCGGACGGGACCGAGCGCCAAGCTCGCCGCGGCGAACACGGTGCGGAACCCGCGCCGCACGGCCGCCACCAGCACCGCGCTGCTCATCGGGGTGACGCTCGTCGCGATGATGAGCACCGGCGCCGCGAGTGCCCGCACGACGCTCAACACCGCGCTGGACTCCCAGTACCCGGTCGACGTGCTCATCGCCGCCCCTGATCGGGCGGACGGCGTGGCGGAGGCCCTGCCGTCCGCTGTCGAGCGCAACGTCCGGCAGATCGACGGGGTCGAGACGATGATCCCGGTGCGGTCGATCACCGCCTCGGTGGGACCGGCGGGGGCCACCACAGCGGTCGACGGCGGTTGGACCGGGCTCCGCGCGATCAACGCCGCCGACGCCGCTCAGGTGATGCGCGCCGCGCCATCGGCGGGCGATCTGCGGGATGGCGTCGTGGTCATGAGCGCGAGCACCGCCACGCGCTTCGACGTCACGGACGGCGAGACGGTTCCCATCGAGCGTGCCAACCTGAGCGGCGCCGACTCGTGGTCGGCCCCGACGGCGCAGCTCGAGGTGGTCGTGGCGGACATCGGCGGCTCAGGGCTCTTGGTGACGACGTCCACGTTCAGCCAGGTCGTCCCGGAGGACGCCGCGCCGAACGAACTGTGGGTCCGGCTCTCATCCGTTGACGCCGCTGCGGACGCGTTCGCCCAGATCCAGGACGCGCTGCTCGACCACTCGGTGTCCATCCAGGGCGCCGCCGCCGAGCGGGCGCAGTTCCAGCAGGTCATCGACACGCTCCTCGCGATCGTGATCGGGCTGCTCGGCGTCGCCGTCGTCATCGCCGTGGTGGGCGTCGCGAACACGCTGTCGCTGTCCGTGCTGGAGCGCAGGCGCGAGTCGGCGACGCTGCGGGCGATCGGGCTCTCCCGGCGCCAGCTCCGGCTCACGCTCGCGATCGAGGGCCTGCTCATCGCGGGGGTGGGGGCGGTACTCGGCGCCGTGCTCGGGATGCTGTACGGATGGGCGGGCTCGGCGACTGTCCTCGGCACCGTCGCCGACGTCTCCCTGGTGGTGCCGTGGCGCGACATGACGCTGGTGGTGCTGGTCGCGCTGGTCGCGGGACTGCTGGCGTCGGTGCTGCCGGGACGGGCGGCGGCTCGCACGTCGCCGGTGGCGGCGCTCGCGGTCGACTGACGCGGCCGTCGACTCACGCGGCTGACGGCTGGGAAGTCGCCACCCGACTGGCCGGCCTGTGGAGGGGCGCCTCGTCCCCAGATCCACGGGCCGGCCAGTCGCCGTCATGCGGAGGCGGGTCATCGTGCCGGTGTGCGCCTCACCCTCCACACCCCGGACCCCGATGGCCAGTCCGGCTGGCACGCCGTGGACGTCGACGCCGACGAGGGCGCCCCGCTTGGCGCGCTCCGTCCGTACCTGGCGCGGTTCACGGGGCACGCCGGCTGGGCAGGCCCGCAGCGCCTGGCCGTGGGCCCCCAGGCAGTGGACGACGCGCACCCGTGCGGAAGCCCGCCCCTCGTCGAGGGCGCCGTGCTCAGCCTCGGCCGGGGGCCGCGACCCGCCGACGAGGCGGCGCTGCGGACCACCCACCTCGCGGTGCTGTCGGGGCCCGACTGCGGGCGCCTTCTCGCGGTGGCGGACGGGATCGTCGTCGGACGCAGGGGCTCCGACGATCGACCGGGCGCCACCGCAGACACTGGCGCCGGGGATCCGGCGCGCCATGCCCTGGCGGACCCATTGCTGTCCGCCCGGCACATCGAGCTCTGCCCCCACCGACGCGGCGCGCGGGCACGGGACCTGGGGTCGGCCAACGGCACGACGCTGCGTCGAGTGCGCGCCTGGCCACGGGTTCGGCCAGCCAGCCGGAGCCGCCAGGTCCGCGGCAGGTGGGTGCTGCTGCGCCCCGGGGACCGAATCGGCGCAGGAGCCACCGAGCTCGAGTTGCGGGGCCCCGACGGCAGCCGCGCCTCCCGCCCAGCGGCAGGTCGAGCCGATGACGCGTCCGCGCCGTCGAGCGGGCCGGTCAGCGCGACGGCCTGGACGTGGGCGGCCCCGACGATCGGGTCAGTGGCCCTCGCCGCCACCACCGGTCATCGAGTCCTGCTGCTGACCGCCCTCCTGGGGCCGCTGCTCGCTGTCGGCCACGCGCTCGCCGGACGTCGCCGTCGACAAGCAGCCCCGGCGCGCGCAGATGACGCTGCGGGCGGGCAGGGCGCCGGTTCCATGACGGGGCAAGGCGACCATGTCGACAACCCCGCGGACCTTCTGACCGCCACGGTGCGCGCGGGCCACGCCCCGCTGGCGCCGCGATTCGGCGCCGAGGCCTGTCGTGCCGAGCCGGTCGTCGCGCTGGTCGGGCCACGCGAATGGACCCTCGGCGCCGCCCGGGCCCTCGTACTCGGCGCAGTCGGCACCCACGGCCGCGCGCGCCTCGACGTCCGCGCGGACCCGGAGCACATCGCTGACTGGTCCTGGACCCGCTGGCTCACCGGCGCATCCCTCCACGGGGAGGCGGCACCGGAGGCCTCCCCAGCGACCCTCGTGTTGGACGGCCCTGGCTGCATCGCCGCCGCGGCACGCGACGTGCCCTCGGCCAGCGAGGGCGACCGCCTCCTCCTGCTCGTGCCCACCGCGTCGGCGGCGCCCGCCTGGTGCCGCGCGCTGCTGCATGTGGGCCTCGACGGCGCCCGGCTCGACACCCCGCTCGGCGAGTGGTCCACGCCCTTGCGCGCCGTGTCCCACGGGTGGGCCGAGCAGCAGGCCAGACGGGTCGCGGGGCTTCGATCGGCTGCGGGCGCGTCGCGCGCTGCGCGGCCCGGAGCCGCGGGACGTGAGCGGCCGCTCCCCCGCGACATGGCGCTGGGCAGCCTGCCAGGGGTGCCCGGCCCGGGCGCCGAGCACATCAGGCGCGGGTGGGCAGCGCCGCGCCGCGCAGGACTCGGTGCGGTGATCGGAGTGAGCGGGTCCGGTGCCGTCCGGGTCGATCTTCTGCGCGACGGGCCACATGCCCTGGTGGCAGGCACGACCGGGGCGGGCAAGTCGGCGCTGCTGCGCACCCTGGTGCTCTCCCTCGCGCTCGCACACCCTCCGGAACAGCTGGTGATCGCCCTGGTCGACTACAAAGGCGGCGCGAGCTTCGGGCCGTGTGCCGACCTGCCGCATGTCGTGGGGCAGGTCACCGACCTCGACGGGCATCTCGCGCTGCGCGCGCTCACGGGGCTCCGCGCAGAACTCCGGCGCCGTGAGCACGTGCTCGCCGAGGCGGCGTGCGCCGACCTCGCCGAGCTGTGGGCCCGCCATGTGCCTGGCTCCGGGCCGCCTCCGCCGCCTCGCCTGCTCGTGGTGATCGACGAGTTCCGGGCCCTGGCCGACGAGGCGCCCGACTTCGTCCCGGGGCTGCTCCGGCTCGCCGCCCAGGGCCGCTCGCTGGGGATGCACCTGGTACTCGCCACCCAACGCCCCGCGGGCGCCGTCACCCCGGACCTCCGCGCCAACATCACGCTGCGGATCGCCCTGCGGGTCACCGACACCGCCGAGTCGCTCGACGTCATCGAGGCCCCCGATGCCGCGCATCTGCCCGTCAACCGGCCCGGCCGTGCGGTGCTGCGCCGGGGGAACGCGCCCGTCGAGCACTTCCAGGTCGCCCAGGCCCGCGGGCCCGGGTCCATGGAGCCCGTGCGACTGGCCGCCCCGTGGTCCGCCCCCATCTTCTCGCCGGCCACCTGGCCGGGGCGAACGCCGTCGGCCACTGCGTGGTCGCCCCCGCAGGAGCGCAAGGCCCCGGAGCAGGGACCGGGAACGCCGGCGATCGGGCCGGCGCCCCTCGCGGAGGAACGGCCCAGGCCGCCGACGCCCAGCGACCCGGCGGCCGCCGACGAGCGCGCCTACGTCGCGGCAATCCTGGCGGCTGCCCACGGCCACGCGGCGCCGACGGCGCCGTGGCTGCCCGAGCTGCCGCCCACCGTCCTGCTGCGTGACCTGCCTCCCGACGACGATCCCTGCCCTCCCGAGGACGATCACTGCCCTCCGGAGGACGATCCCGGCGCCATCCCGCTCGCGTTGGCGGACGTCCCCGAGCGCCAACGCCGCGAGGTCGTGCGCTGGAAACCCGCCCACGGGCACCTCCTCGTGATCGGCGAGCCGGGCTCCGGCCGCACCGAGGCACTGCGGACCGCGGCGGCAGGGGCGCTCGGGCTCGGGTGGCAGGTGCACGCCATCGGCTTCGCCACTCCCCCAGTGCCGCCGGCCTGCTTGGGGACCCTCGTCGGCGCCGACGACCCGCGGCGGCTCGCCCGGCTGCTGACCCTGCTCGCGGAGCGCCCCCGCACCGCGGACGGCGCCGAGTCGGACCCGGGGCCACGCCAGCTCGTGCTGGTGGACGGCTGGGAGACGGTCCATGACGCGCTCGACGGGATAGGTCGTGGCGGCGCGGGGCGCCTGCTGACGGACCTGCTGCGCGATGGCCTGGCCCGCGGCG
>JAEWEI010000270.1 GCA_023389545.1 Actinomycetes bacterium
TCGGTGAAGTTCTGGGCGAACCAGGACGCCCGCACCACCGTGTGGTCGATGCCGGAGGCGCGCACGATGTCCTCGCAGCGCTGCGCGCCCGCCTCGCCGCGGCCGGCGAGCAGGACGATCCGCTCGACGCCCGCCTCGCGTGCGACGGTGGTGAGCGCCTCGATGGCCGCGGGCGCCTGGGGCGCCACCAGGTCCGGGTAGTACGACACGTACAGGCCGCGCACCCCGGCGAGGGCGTCAGGCCACGTCGACGGCTCATCCCAGTCGAAGCGCGGGGTGGTGCGCCGGGACAGCGGTCGCACGTCATGGCCGCGGGCGGTGAGCCGCTCGACGATGCGGCGGCCGGTGGTGCCGGTCGCGCCGATGACTGCCAGCTGCGGGTTCTGCATGATGCCTCCTGCGATGTGGGTGCTGCTCCGGCGCGACGTCTGGGGCGTCTCCGGCGTCTGTCCACCGTCGCTGGGGCGGCCGGGGCGGCGCCAGCGCCTGGCGTCCGGCCCTGTATGCCGTTCGTCCACAGGCCTGGATGACTGGCACACCCGCATGCGAAGGTCGTGGAGTGCCCCAGCCGCCGCGCCCGCTGCCCGCCGCCGACCCGCTCGGCGAGTCGCTGCACCTGCTGCGGCTGACCGGCACCCTCTACTGCCGGGCCGAGCTCGGGGCGCCCTGGGGCGTCGAGGTGCCGCCCCTCGACTCGTGCATGGTGCTCGTGGTGGTCACCGCCGGACGGTGCGTGCTCGAGACCGACGGGACCGCGCCGCGCACCCTCGACGCCGGCTCCGTCGCGCTCCTCACCCGCGGCGCCGCCCACACGCTGCGCAGCGCCGCTGGCGCCCCGGTGGCGCCGCTCTTCGAGATCCCCGTGAGCCAGGTGAGCGAGCGATACGAGGTGATGCGGATCGACGGCGGCGGCGCCCTGGCCCGTGTGACCTATGCGGTGCTGTGCGTCGAGAGCGTGAGCACCCGCCGGCTCGTCGAGCAGCTCCCGGAGGTGATCCACGTCGACTCCTGGGGAGACGCGGCAGCCGGGGCCTTCCACGACGTGCTCCGCATCGTCGCCGCTGAGGCCGAGACCAGCCGACCGGGCGGCGAGACCGTCATGACCCGGCTCGCCGACGTGCTCGTCGTGCAACTCATGCGCTCGTGGCTCGACCACGCCCCCGAGGCGCGGCTCGGCTGGCTCGCGGCGCTACGCGACCCGTACGTGGGCCGGGTGCTCGGCGCAGTGCACCACGCCCCCGAGCTTCCCTGGTCGCTGCACGTGCTCGCCCGCGAGGCGCGCATGTCCCGCTCCGCGTTCGCCGCCCGGTTCGCCGAGCTGGTCGGCGTGCCGCCCATGCGGTACGTCACCGCCTGGCGCCTGCAGGTCGCGCATGACCACCTCACCGCCGGCGCCGACCCGCTCCCCGTCATCGCCAAGCAGGTCGGCTACCTGTCCGAGGCCGCGTTCTGCCGCGCCTTCCGCCGCGAGTACGGCGTGTCACCCGGAAGCCTGCGGCGTGTGCCGGCCACCGGCTGACGGAACAGGCATGGACAAGGCCGGCGAGGCAGGAGTAAGGAGGGGGCATGCCTCTGATCGGTGAGTACGAGCCCAGCCCCACATCCTGGGCCGCCCAGCAGGTCGAGAAGTACGAGAGCTCGGGCGGCACCGAGGGGACGACGATGCGCGGCATGCCCGTCGTCATCCTCACCACCCGCGGCGCCCGCAGCGGCAAGATCCGCAAGACGCCGCTGATGCGCGTCGAGCACGACGGGGTGTACGCCGTCGTCGCCTCCCTCGGCGGGGCGCCCAAGCACCCCGTCTGGTACTACAACGTCGTCGCCGACCCGCACGTCGAGCTGCAAGACGGCCCGCAGAAGTGGGACATGGTCGCGCGCGAGGTGACGGGCGACGAGAAGGCGCTGTGGTGGGAGCGCGCCGTCGAGGCGTACCCCGACTACGCCGACTACCAGCGCAAGACCGACCGGGAGATCCCGGTGTTCGTGCTGGAGCGCGCCGAGGGCTGACGGGCCGCGATGCCTTGGCCCTTGGCACATACCGGGACGAAAGCCTCATGTCGCGTGGCGAGGGCATCGCTAGCGTGACCGAATGGGCATCGAGGCGCAGGTCGGCGCAGACGTCGACCTGCGCCGCGCCTGGGCGCCAGCGATGGCCGGCGCGGCCGCCGCCCGGCTCGTGCTGATCTCCGAGTGCGCCGCCCCGGACCCGCTGGACGACTACGACGGCTCGCCGGGCTCGCTGTTCGATGCCACCACCCTTGAGGCGTTCAACGCCGCGGGCCTTCGGGTGCGGACGACGCAGGATCTGACCGCCCTCGGCATCCACCGCACCGTCGCGGTACGGCACCCCAAGACCGCATCGGGCATCCGTGCCGCGACAGTGCGTGCCCACGCGCCCGTCCTGGGCGCCGAGCTCGACCGCCTGCCCGCGGCCCGCGCCTACCTGCTCATGGGGGACGTCGCGATCGCGGCCCTCAACCACATCGCCCGGAGCCGGACCGGCAAGCGCGCGGTCCCCGCCGGCGCCACCTACCGCATCCGCGGCGGCGCCTACGAGCTCGACGGCGTCCGCCTGTTCCCGTCCTACCTCCAGGCCGGGCCGGCATGGCGCATCGAGGCCTCCAAGCGGCAGATGATCGCCGAGGACATCGCCGCCGCGCTGGTGGTCGCGGGGATCCCCGCATCCGCCTGACGGACGACGGGCTGACGTCGGGCGCCCTGACCGCCAGCAGACGTGCACGGCGGCGCAGAATGGACCGGTGATCGCTCGCCAGGCCGTCGTCCGGGGCCTCGTGCAGGGGGTGGGATACCGCGCGGCGCTCGTCGCCGAGGCGCGGCGGCTCGGCCTGGCCGGCTGGGTGCGCAACCGCCCCGACGGGACAGTGGAGGCGCACGTGATTGGCGAGGCCGAGACGGTGGACGCGCTCGTCGACTGGGCGCGCCGAGGGCCGCGGCTCGCCGCGGTGAGCGGCATCGAGGTGTGGGAGACGACCCCAGACGGCAGCGTGGCGTTCACCGTCGAGCGATGACCCCCTTCCGCCCGCTCCCCACGAGCGAAAGCGCCGAACCGCGCGCCATGAACGCCACAACGAGGTAGCCAGGAGGCCGGGCCCGATTTGTCCGACCTGCCCGCCACGATGCCCAACGGAGGACCTCGTGCACATACGGCTCATCCCGCTGTCCCAGGTGACGCAGACCGATGCCCGAGCCTGGCGGCGACTCGCCGACCTGGCAGTCGAGCCCAACCTGTACCTGGACCCCCGTTTCCTCATCCCCGCTCGTGCGCGTCCCGAGTCAGCCGGCATGCAGATCGTCGTGGTGGAAGAGCGCGGAGAGTGGCTCGCGGCGCTGGCCATCACCACCAAGGAGGTCGCCAACGGGACGCGGATGCGCGCCGCGACCACCGGCGGGGCCTTCATGACGCCGCACTCCGACAGGCACCACCCGCTCGTGCGACAGGGCGACGTGGTCGGCGCACTCACGCTCCTGCTGCGGGGGATGACCTCCGTCGGGTTGCCTGGGCTGATCCAGCTCCAGCGGTTCCCCGCCGAGGGCGTCCTCGCGGAGGCGCTCGCCGAGGCCGTGAACCAGACGTCCATGCTGGTCCACGAACGGCGCCGGGAGGTCACCGCCTTCGCGCGCCGGACCAGCCTGCCGGTCCCGCCAGCCGACGAGGCCGCCGCCACCCGTCCCGTTCTGGTCACCGGCCACCTGACCAAGAACGAGCGGAAGCAGACAGGCCGATGCGCGCGCGGACTGGAGCGCGTCGCAGGCGGCCCGCTCGAACTGCGGGACAGGAGCGCGGACCCCACCGTCGACGAGGAGTTCCTCCACCTGCAGGTGTCAGGGTGGAAAGGCGACCACAGCCGCGGCGGCGCCGCCCTGCGGCTGCACCCCCAGAACGAGCGATGGTTCCGTGACGTCACCTCACGATTCCGGAATGACGGCGACCTGCTCGTCACCCAGCTCATGGCTGGCGGCCAGACGCTGTGGATCGGCTACGTCCTACGATCCGGTGGCGCGTGCTTCGGGTTCCTGGACGCCTACGCGCAGGAGCACGCCAAGTACAGCCCCGGCTCGATCGGCCGCAACGCGGAGATGACCCAGGTCTTCCGCATCACCGACGCGCCGTTCTTCGACCCCGCCTTCGACGCGCGCTACGCCACAGCCACGCGGATCTTCCCCGACCGGCGCACCCTGCTCGTCGCCACCAGGGGACTAGCCGCGCGCACCCTGCTCCGTGCGGCGCCCCTGGCCCAACGGTGGAGCGCCGAAGCCGTCAGGCGGCAGACATCAGCGTCGGCGCCGCGGCCCTGAG
>JAEWEI010000307.1 GCA_023389545.1 Actinomycetes bacterium
GGGGCGGGCCGCCCGCGCGGTCTGCGGCCGAGGCACGCGACGGTCGCGCGAGCTGACGTCCCGGCCCCTCGCGTGCCGCGCATGGACGTCACGGTGGGAGACTGGGCGGGTGAGCTCCTTCCCCGCTCGTGCCGTCGTCGACCTCGCTGCCATCCGTGCCAACGTGCGGTCGCTGGCTGCCCACGCGCCCACGGCGCAGGTGCTGGCGGTGGTGAAGGCCGACGCCTACGGCCACGGCCTGCTGCCCGTTGCCCGGGCGGCCGTGGACGGGGGCGCCACGTGGCTGGGGGTGGCCCAGCTTGGCGAGGCGCTGGAACTGCGCTCGGGGGGCGTGACGGCGCCCCTGCTGACCTGGCTGTACGCCCCGGGGGCGCCGCTCGCTCAGGCGGTGGCGGCGGAGGTGGACCTCTCGATCGCCGCGCCGTGGGCGCTGGACGAGGTGGTGGTCGCGGCGCGCGCCGTGGGCCGGCCCGCGCGCGTGCACCTCAAGGTCGACACGGGGCTGGGACGCAACGGGCTGACTCCCGCGCAGCTCCCCGACGTGCTCGACGCGGCCCTGCGCGCTGAGGCGGAGGGCGCGGTGCGGGTGGTGGGCCTCTGGTCGCACCTGGCCTTCGCCGACGAGCCCGACCATCCTGCGGTGCGCGCCCAGGCGGCGGTCTTCGCCGAGGCCCTCGAGCTGGTCGAGCGCCGTGGCGCCCGGCTCGAGGTGCGCCACCTGGCCAACTCGGCGGCCACCCTGACAGCCCCAGGGCTGCACTACGACCTGGTGCGCCCGGGGATCGCCGTCTACGGGCTCTCACCTGTTCCGCAGCTCGGGGGCCCCGCCGACTTCGGGCTGATCCCCGCGATGACGCTGGAGGCCGAGCTCGTGACGGTCAAGGAGGTGCCCGCCGGGCAGGGCGTCTCCTACGCGCACGCGTACGTGACGCCCGGGGCGACGACGTTGGGCGTGGTGCCGCTCGGCTACGCGGACGGGGTGCCCCGGCATGCCTCCGGCTCGGTGGACCGGCCGGGCGGGCCGCTGCTCGTGGGCGGGCGCCGGCTGTCCGTCGCCGGCCGGGTGTGCATGGACCAGGTGGTCGTCGACCTGGGGCCGGACGCCCAGGACCGGGCGGGGGACAGGGTGGAGTTGTTCGGCACGGGGGCCGCGGGCGGTCCCACGGCGCAGGACTGGGCTGATGTCGCCGGGACGATCAGCTACGAGATCGTGACCCGGGTGGGCGGGCGCGTGCCGCGCGTCCACATCGACTCGGAGACCGACCAGGACGCAGCACGCGATGAGGCCGTGGCCGAGCCACAGGCAGAAGGAGCCGCACGATGACTGTGGTGCAGCAGGTCCAGCTGGAGCTGCCCGACGCCGAGGCGACGCGCGCCTTCGGCCATGCCCTGGCGCGGGTGCTGCGCGCAGGCGACCTCGTGGTCCTCACCGGGGACCTGGGGGCGGGCAAGACGACGCTGACGCAGGGAATCGGCGCCGGACTGGGAGTACGGGGCCAGGTGGCGTCGCCGACCTTCGTCATCGCGCGCGTGCACCCGCCGCTGCCCGACGCGGCCGGCCCCGCCCCGGCGCTGGTGCATGTCGACGCGTACCGGCTCGGCTCGCTCGAGGAGGTCGACGCGCTTGACCTCGACGCGAGCCTCGACGAGTCCGTCACCGTGGTCGAGTGGGGTGAGGGCCTGGTCGAGGGGCTCGCCGCCGACCGGTTGGAGGTGGCGCTGCGCCGCCCGCGCGGCGGGGAGCTCCCGCTGGACCTGGAGGACGCCGCCACCGGGGTGCGAGTGGCTGCCATCACTGCCGTGGGGGAGCGCTGGGCCGGCGTCGAGCTGCCCGTCTGACCTCGGCGGTTCCCGTCCGGGCGCGCAGAGGTGGCACGCTGGTCCCGTGCCTGTCATCGCCCTCGACACCTCTGCCGCAGTAGCCGTCTCCCTGACTGACGACGTGGGCCGCGCGCTCGCGTCGCGCGCCGTGCCCGAGCAGCGTCGTCACGCCGAGCTCCTGGCCCCGATGATCGTCGACGTGCTCGCCGACGCGGGCCTGGACCGCACCGCCCTGACCGCCGTGGTGGTCGGCACGGGGCCGGCGCCGTTCACGGGCCTCCGGGTGGGCCTCGTCACCGCGCGGACCCTCGCGCTCGCGCTCGGCATCCCGGTGCACGGCGTGAGCAGCCTGGACGCGCTCGCGCTCGGCGCCGCCCGCGAGCTGGGCCTCGCGCCCGGCACTGAGCTGCTGGCGGCTGCCGACGCGCGCCGTCGTGAGGTCTACGCCGCCCGGTACCGCGTGCTCGAGCCCACAGCGGACGCGCCCGGCGCCGGCCCGCTCGTCGAGCGGGTCGCGGGCCCGGTGGTCGACAGCGCGCAGGCCGTCGCCGCCTCGATCGGCCAGGGCGTCCTCGCTGTCGGCGCCGGGGCGTCGCTCTACCCCGAGCACCTCGCCGCCACCCCCGGGGCACCCGCGCATCCCGACCCGGCCGACCTGGCCCGGCTCGCGCTGGCCCGTCTGGCCGCCGGCGCCGAGAGCCTGCCCACCGAGCCGCTGTACCTGCGCCGGCCCGACGTGGTCCCACCCGCCGAGCGGAAGCGCGCCTCGGCGTGACGACACCGCCTGTGCTCATCCGGCTCCTGGGCAGTGACGACCTGCCGGCACTGGCCCGGATGGAGCAGGAGCTGTTCGGGCCGGGCGCGTGGTCCAGCGCGTCGCTCGCCGAGGAGCTGCAGGGGCCCGGCCGGTGGTACATCGGCGCCGAGGACGTGGCCACCGGCGAGTTGGTCGGCTACGCGGGGCTGTGGTTCGACGGCTTCGACGCCCAGGTCATGACCATCGGCACCGACGTCGCCCACCAGGGCGCCGGCGTGGGTACGGTGATGCTGGACGCGCTCGTGGCGCACGCCCGGGAACTGGGCGCCGGGAACGTCCTGCT
>JAEWEI010000344.1 GCA_023389545.1 Actinomycetes bacterium
CACTACCGGCGCGCGTGCCGTCCCCATCTACCAGACGACGTCCTTCGTCTTCCAGGACACGGACGACGCCGCGAACCTGTTCGCGCTGCAGAAGTACGGGAACATCTACTCGCGCATCGGCAACCCCACGGTGGCGGCCCTGGAGGAGCGGATCGCGTCGCTCGAGGGCGGCATCGGCGCCGTGGCCACCGCCTCCGGCATGGCCGCGGAGTTCATCACCTTCGCCGCGCTCGTGGGCGCCGGCGACCACGTGGTCGCCTCCGCCCAGCTCTACGGCGGCACCGTCACCCAACTCGACGTGACGCTGCGCCGATTCGGCGTCGAGACCACGTTCGTGGCGGGCACCGACCCGGCGGACTTCGCCGCGGCGATCCGGCCCGAGACCAAGGTCGTCTACACCGAGGTCGTCGCGAACCCGTCAGGGGAGGTCGCCGACCTCGAGGGGCTCGCCGAGGTGGCACACGCCGCCGGCGTCCCGCTCGTGGTGGACGCCACGCTCTCGACGCCGTACCTGATCCGGCCCATCGAGCATGGCGCGGACATCGTCATCCACTCCGCCACCAAGTTCCTGGGCGGGCACGGCACCACCCTCGGCGGCGTCGTGGTCGAGTCGGGCCGGTTCAACTGGGGTAACGGCAAGTTCCCGCAGATGACCGAGCCGGTGCCGTCCTACGGCGGGGTGAGCTGGTGGGAGAACTTCGGGGAGTACGGGTTCCTCACCAAGCTCCGCAGCGAGCAGCTGCGCGACATCGGCCCGGCGCTGTCCCCGCAGTCGGCGTTCCAGCTGCTGCAGGGCGTGGAGACGCTCCCCCAGCGGATGGACGCCCACCTGGCGAACGCGCGCGCCGTCGCCGAGTGGCTCGAGGCAGACGACCGTGTCGC
The DNA here is from genome assembly GCA_023389545.1 of Actinomycetes bacterium. Taxonomy (GTDB): domain Bacteria; phylum Actinomycetota; class Actinomycetes; order Actinomycetales; family Cellulomonadaceae; genus Cellulomonas_A. Next base: position 883 of record JAEWEI010000344.1, read on the forward strand.
CTCCGTCGCATGGGCGGGGCTGCCCAGCCACCCGCATCATGAGCGCGCCGCGCGCTACCTCCCCGCCGGGCCCGGCGCGGTGTTCGCGTTCCGCCTGGCGGCCACGGCCGACCGCAACGGACGCGACGTGGGACGCAGGTTCATCGAGTCCCTGCAACTCGCGAGCCACCTCGCGAACGTCGGCGACTCGCGCACCCTGGTGATCCACCCGGCGTCGACCACCCACCAGCAGCTCAGCCCCGAGCAACTGCTCACCGCTGGCGTCCCGGAGGACCTGGTGCGGATCAGCGTGGGCCTCGAGGACGTCGAGGACATCCTGTGGGACCTGGACCAGGCCCTGGCCGCCGCGACGGCGCCCGCCGCCGCTCCGTCCGCATCCGCATCCCCCGCATCCGACGCTGTCGTGGAGGTGGCCCGATGAGCGCCCGCACCTGGACCGGGCCCAGCGCGCCGGAGCGGCTCTCGCTGCTGCGCTCGACCCGCTCGGTGGCCATCGTCGGGGCCTCGAACAACCCGTCCCGCGCGAGCTACTTCGTGGCGACCTACCTGCTCTCGAGCTCGCCGTTCGACGTGTACTTCGTCAACCCGCGCGCCACCGAGATCCTCGGCCGTCCGGTGTACCCGTCGCTCGCGGCACTCCCCGTCGTCCCGGACCTGGTGGACGTCTTCCGCCGCCACGACGACCTCCCCACGGTGCTCGAGGAGACCGTCGCTGTGGGCGCGAAGGCGCTGTGGCTACAGCTCGGGTCCTGGCATGAGGACGTCGCGCGCGACGGCGAGGAGGCCGGGCTGCGGGTCGTGATGGACCGCTGCCTCAAGATCGAGCACGCGAGGTTCCACGGCGGGCTGCACCTGGCCGGCTTCGACACCGGCGTGATCAGCTCACGGCGCTCGCTCGGCTGAGCCCGGCGGCGTTGGCGGCATCGGCGCGCTCGGCGGGTCGTCGGGGAACCAGACGGCCCGCCGCAGCGCGACGCGCTCCCCGTCGGCGGTGAGCGGCGTCCGCTCGTGCGCGTACCGGGGCAGCGCGCGCTCCGGCGAGTGCGGTCGCCCGCTGGCGTTCACCACCCGCCACCACGGCACGTCGCCGCCGGCGCGCGCCAGCGCCGTGCCGACTTGGCGCGGGCCCCCGCGCGGGGCGTGGCCCTCGGCGATGAGCAGGTCGGAGACGGCCTCGGCCACCGTCCCGTACGTCATCACCCTGCCCGAGGGGATGAGCTCGACCAGGTCGAGCACCGCCTCGGTGTACTCCTCGTCCATGCGGGCCTCCCTCGCGGGCCGGATCGTGGCGACGGGTCGAACGGGTCAGAGCGGGTCGCGGTGCACCAGCACGAGGGCCCTGTCGTCGCCCTCGCCGGTGCGCACCCCGTCGAGCACGGCCTCGGCGCCGCCGCGCCGGGTCGAGACCAGCCGCTCGGCGGCGCCCATCAGCCGGTCGATCCCCATCGCCACGTCATGCCCGGGGGCCTCGATGAGGCCGTCCGTGTACAGCATGAGCGAGTCGCCGGGCGCCAGCCGCCCCGCCACGGGCACGCAACGGAGCTGGCGCACGATGCCGAGCGCCGGCGCCCCGATGCTGTCGACGATGTCCAGGCGACCCGACCCGGCGTGCAGTTGGACGGCCGGCGGGTGCCCGGCGGAGGCCACCCAGAACTCCCCGGTGCGCAGGTCGACGGTCACGTGGATGGCCGTGGCGAAGCCCTCGTCCCAGTCCTGCGCCAGCAGGTAGTCGTTGGCGGCGGGCAGGAACTCCTCGGGAGGCATAGCGCCCAGCAGGCCGCCGAACGCCCCGGACAGCAGCAGCGACCGCACCCCGGCGGCCTGCCCCTTGCCGGACACGTCCACCACGGCGATCTCCAGCAGCGTCCCGCCCTTCGCGGTGCTGGCCACCACGAAGTCGCCGGAGAACGCCTCAGCGTTCGCGGCGCGCAGCGCGCTCTCCACCCGCCACGACCGCGGCAGTGGGGGAATCCGGCCGTGTGCGGCAAGGCGGTCACGCAGGTCCACGAGCATCAGGCCGCCCGGGGCGCCCTGCAGCCCCAGGCGCTCGCGCTGGTAGGCGAAGGCCAGCAGCGCCACGACCGAGACGCCCTGCACGAGCATCTCCCCCGGCGTGAACGATCCGCTCCGCCCGATGGCCATGACCAGGGTCTCGATGACGATCACGGCGCAGAGCACCACCATGCCGCGCAGCCGCAGCAGGAACGCCCCGAGGAGCTGCACCAGGATGAGCACCGACACAGGGGCCCAGTCCCACGGCGCGATGATCGCGGCGGACGCCACGACCGTCAGGAGCACGAGAGCCCACGTCAGCGCCGTCTGCGACACCGGCAGGCCGCGGCGCGACCACGGCACGCGCGCGCGCAACTCCTCGAACCTGCCTGTTCCCACGGGCCTGAGAGTAACCGGCCCACCTGGGCCTACGCCGCGCTGACCAGCGAAAACTGGTTGGCTCGCCGACGTGGGGCGCGACACTATGGCGTCATGACCACAGCGCTTCCCGACGGCTACCGCCTGATCCGTGTCCCCCAGAGCCGCAGTGACGAGTTCCGCGAGGTGGACCACCTCGCGTTCGGCTACGAGCCGGACCCGGAGACCGTCGCACAGGTGCCCGACTACCTGGAGTGGGACCGCGCCTCCGCCGTCGAGGCGCCCGACGGCAGCCTGGCCGCCGTCCACGCGTCCTACGACTTCACGCTCCCCGTTCCGGGCGCCGCGGCCGTCGAGTGCGCGGGGCTCACCTGGGTCGGCACCCGCCCCGACCAGCGCCGCCAGGGCCTGCTCTCGGCGATGATCGCGGACCACTTCGCCCACTGCCAGGAGCGCGGCGAGCCCGTCTCGGCGCTGTACGCGGCGGAGTCGGCCATCTACGGCCGATTCGGCTACGGCTCGGCCGCGGACGACCTGCGCGTGACGGTCCCGCGCGGGTTGGCGCTGCGGGACGTGCCGGGCTCGTCCGAGCTGACGGTCCGCTTCGCGAAGCTCGACGCCGGGGCACATGGCGGGCTCGTCGAGCAGGTGCACGCGGCGGCCGGCGCCGGGAGGCCGGGCTGGATCCGCCGGAGCACCGACGCCCTGCGGGCCAGCGTGCTGGCCGACCCGCCGGCGTGGCGGCAGGGCGGTGAGCCGCTGAGGATCGCGAGCGTGCACGGCGCCGAGGGCGAGCCCCGCGCGTACGCGCTGCTGCGCCGCAAGGAGGAGTGGGTCGACAACGTCGCCAAGACGAAGGTGCTGCTGCGGGAGTCTGCCGCGGTGGACGCCGCCGCCGCCCACCGGCTGTGGTCGTTCCTGCTCGACATGGACCTCACGGCCTCGGTGCAGAGCGGCCCGCTGCCGGTGGACGACCGGATCCGGGAGATCCTCGTGGACCCGCGCCTCGCCACAGCGAAGATCACCGACAACGTGTGGGTGCGGCTGGTCGACGTCCCCACCGCGCTCACCGCGCGGCGCTACTCGGCTCCGCTCGACGTGGTGCTCGAGGTCGCCGACCAGCGGCTCCCGGTGAACGCGGGCCGCTGGCGCCTGACCACGGGCCCCCTCGGCGCGGACGGCGCGTATGACGCGCGGGTGACGCGCACCGACGACGACGCCGACGTGGTGCTCGACGTCCGTGAGCTCGGCGCCGCCTACCTGGGCGGGCGCTCGCTGGCGGCGGCCGGCCATGCCGGGCTCATCGAGGAGCGTCGTGCGGGGAGCCTGCACGCGGCCAGCGCCGCGTTCGCGTGGCCGCTGGCGCCGGTGTGCTCCTGGATGTTCTGACCGCGACGACGTTCTCGCGGTCGGGGCGCCACAGGGTGCCCCGGGTGGTCATCTGACCCCCGGGGCGCCCCGTGGCGCATCCGCACCCTGGGCGCGTCAGCCGCGGCTGTGCGCCTCAACGTAGGCGGAGATCATCTCGATGCGCCGCGAGTGGCGGACATCGCCGCTGAACGGCTCCGCGATGAAGGCGTCGACGATGGCGAGCGCCTCGTCGATGGTGTGCTGCCGCGCGCCGAGGGCCACGACGTTCGCGTCGTTATGCGCACGGGCGAGCTGGGCGATCTCCGGCTTCCACGCGAGCGCCGCACGGATGCCCAGCACCTTGTTGGCGGCGATCTGCTCGCCGTTGCCGGACCCGCCCAGCACGATGCCCAGGCTCTCCGGCTCGGCGGCGACGGCCTCGCCGGCGGCGAAGCAGAACGGCGGGTAGGCGTCCAGCGCGTCGTACTCGAAGGCGCCGTGGTCCACGACGTCGTGTCCTGCGGACCGGAGGTGCTCCACCAACGCGGCCTTGAGCTCGTATCCGGCGTGGTCTGTGGCAACGTGAATGCGCATATGAACATCCTGCCTCAGTTCCAGGTGTTCTAGCCTGCACGTATGACCCACAGCGGAATCGACCTCCCAGCCCTCGACCCTGCGGTCCGGCCGCAGGACGACCTCTTCGGACACGTCAACGGGCGCTGGCTCGCCTCCCACCAGATCCCCGCGGACCGGGCCTCAGACGGCGCGTTCCGCGCGCTGCACGACCGCGCCGAGGAGCAGGTGCGGGACATCATCACGGACGCCGCGAGCCAGTCCGCGGAGGGGCAGGCCCCCCAGGACATCCAGGCGAAGATCGGCGCGCTGTACGCGAGCTTCATGGACGAGGACGCGGTGGAGGCCGCCGGCACGCAGCCGCTGCGGCCCGACCTCGAGCTGATCGAGCAGGCTGGCGACAGGGCCGCGCTCACCGAGGCGCTGGGCGTGCTGCAGCGCACCGGGGCCGCGGGCGCCGTCGGCTTCTGGGTCGACAACGACGCCAAGGACCCGACGCGTTACGTCGTGTACCTCGCCCAGTCCGGCCTGGGGCTGCCCGACGAGTCGTACTACCGCGACGCGCAGTACGCGACGGTGCTGGCCGCCTACCGCCCGCACGTCGCGCGCATGCTGCTGCTCGGCGGGGTGGCTGCCGACCAGGAGCAGGCGGACGAGCTCGCCGGGCGCGTGCTGTCGCTCGAGACGCGGCTCGCGCAGGGGCACTGGGACGTGGTCAAGGACCGCGACGCCGAGCTGACGTACAACCCGATGACGCTCGCCCGGCTCGCCGACCAGGCGCCCGGCTTCGACTGGGCGGCGTGGGCCCGCGCGCTGGGCGCCCCCGAGGGCTCCCTGGACGACGTGGTCATGCAGGAGCCGTCCTACGCGCAGGCCTTCGCTGCGCTGTGGTCCGAGCTGCCGATCGAGGACTGGAAGGCGTGGATGGCCTACCACGCGGTCAGCTCGCGGGCGCCGTACCTCACGCGCGAGATCGTGCAGGCGAACTTCGACTTCTACGGGCGCACCCTCACCGGCGCCCAGCAGCTCCGGGACCGCTGGAAGCGCGGCGTCAGCCTGGTGCAGGGCG
>JAEWEI010000349.1 GCA_023389545.1 Actinomycetes bacterium
GCGCGAGCCCGTGCGGCGCGACAGGCCGCGGCAGCCTCGAGCGGCTCGCGGGGCCCGACGCGACGTAGCCGCCACCGGCGACGGTGGCGAACCCGCGGGCGGGCGCGCGCACCACGTCGAGGCCGAAGTACGCGGCCGGCCGGGGCGCGAACGCCCGGTAGCCGTCGAAGAGCGTGGGCACGTACAGGCCCGATCCCGCGGTGACCTCGGTGACCACCGGATCCGCGGAGCTGGTCTCCAGCGACCCCGAGCCGCCCGAGTTCACCAGCTCCAGGTCCTTGCCCAGCACCTGCCACACGGCGTCCAGCACCTGGCCGCGCCGGCGGGCCAGATCGGCCACCGAGGCCCGCTTGACCGCCCGCACGGCGAGGCTCGTGTCGGGCATCCCCGCGACCTGGGCCTCGTAGAACATCACGCCGCGGATCTCGACGCCGGGGCGGCGCAGGATCTCGGCGGCGAGCCCGGCCGCGTCCTGCGGGGTGTGGACGGGTGAGCGTCGCACGCCGAGGTGCGCGGTCAACGGGCCGACCTGGATCCGCAGCGAGGCGTCGACGTCGAGGCACACCCGCAAGCGGTGGCCGCCGGACGCGGCGGCGCGCTGCGCAAGGTCGACCTGGAGCACGTCATCGACCATGAGCGTCACCGCCGCCGCTGCCACCGGGTCCGCCGCCAGCTCGGCCAGCGCGCCCTCGTCCACTGTGGGGTACCCCATCAGCACGTCGCGTACACCCTCGCTGACCAGCCATAATGCCTCGCGCAGCGAGTAGGCCATCACCCCGGAGAACCCCGGCCGGGCGAGCACCGCGTGGAGCACGTCCCGCACCCGGACCGACTTGCTCGCCACCCGCACGGGCACGCCCGCAGCGCGGCGCACCAAGTCATCGGCGTTGGCCTCGAGGGCGTCTAGGTCGATCACCGCGAGCGGCGCCGGCAGTCCCTTGGTCGCGGCGTCGAGCCGCGTGCCGAGCATGCTCATTGCACTCTCCCGGGTGTCGGGGGCCGTGAGGGCCCGCGTGGACCGGCGGCGACGGCGGGTGGTGCTGCTCCGGCGCCGCCGATGGCGCCAACAGCCAGCGCATGCCGGATCGTGCCCTGCATCATGCCCCGGTCAGGTCGGCCCTGGGGCGGTTCCGGCCCGATCGTTCGGGCCGAGTCGCGCGGTGTCGCCCACGGGCGAGGTTGTGGTCCGGCGCGCGCCGAACGCGGGGGCGAGCGCCACGATGACGAGCGCGAGCACCAGCGGCACCGCGAAGCCGAGGCGCAGGGACGATCCGACGCCGATGGCGCCGACCAGCACGCCGCCGAGCACCGCGCCCACGTAGTTGAAGCCATTGAGCCGGGCCACGACGGCGTCGGCGTGCTCGGGCGCCAGCGCCCCGGCTGCCGCGAAGCTGAGCGGCGCGATCGCCCCCAGGCCGAGGCCGGTGAGGGCGAATCCGACCACGGCGACGGCCGGCCCGGGCGCGAGGACCACGGCGAGCAGCCCGACGGCCCCCGTCAGCCCGGCGACCCGCACCACCGCGACCTGGCCCCAGCGGCGGACGGCGAGGTCGCCGAGCAGCCGGGACAGCAGCGTGGTCGCCAGGTAGGCGGCGAGTGCCAGCGGCGCCAGGTCCTCGGCGCGCAGGCCGTCTTGCAGGTAGATCGTGCTCCAGATCTGCGCGGCGGAGTCCACCACGAAGTACGCGACGACAGCGGCGCCCAGCAAGAGGATCCCGGACCAGGGGACCGTCCTCGCGGCGTGACGCTGCTCGGCGGTGGGTCCGAGGGGCACGTCGTGCGCGCGCCACCCGTCGCGAAGCACGCTGAGCGCGACGAGGGCGACGAGCACGGTGACGACGGGGATGGCGAGCTGCTGCGTCAGGTCGAGCGCCTCGTAGGCGATCACCGCGAGCGCGCCCACGATCGCCGCCGCCGACCAGGCCGCGTAGAAGCCCGTCAGGATGCTGCGTCCGTAGGCGCGTTGCAGCGCGACAGCCTGCATGTTCGTTCCCGCGTCGACGAGCCCGAGCCCCAGCCCGTACAGCCCGAACCCCAGGAAGAACAGCCCACGTCCCGGCGCGAGTGCGATCGCCAACACCGCGAGCGCCACCACGCCGAGGCCGGCGACCAGCACCGCCCGGCTGCCCGGACCGCGCGCGATGCGGTCCGCGACCACTGTGCCCGCCCCCGCCATCACGCAGATGCCGAGGGTGACCAGCGTGACGACGCCGTCGCCAATGCCGAACCGCTCTTTGAACCCCGGCAGGCTCGCGACGAGCACCGCATACGCCAGGCCCTGCGCGCCGAAGGCCATCGCCACCGCGCGCCGGGCTGGACGGGCGCCCGCCGGCGGCTGCGACGAGTCGCGCGAGCCGCCGGGGTCCTCGCTCACGCGTGCGCGCTCACGGGCTCCACGACGCCGGGGATCACCGGGCCGTCGACGGGCTGCACCGTCGCCAGCGGCGCCGCTGACGACTGGGCGTCCGCCAGCGCGCCGAACTCGACCGTCTGCGTGGCGAGGTACTGGGCGAACCGGTGCAGCCCCTCGATCGTGGCCTCCTCGTCACCGTCGACGAGCCATGCGAGGGCGAAGCCGTCCACCGTGGCGACGACGGTGCGGGCGAGGCTGGACCGCGGCACGGCCCAGCTCACCTGGGCGCCATGCTCGATGCGCTCGAGGAACAGCTCGACGGCGCCCCGCGAGCCGCGGTACTGGTCGCTCGCCACCTGGTTGAGCTCGGAGTGCCGCAATGACGTGGTGGTGAGCTCATAACTGAGGAGCTGCGATCCGCGGTTGTCGCGGATTCCGCGCCAAAGGCCCTCGACGGCGAGCTCGAGCACTGTGGCCAGGTCCGCGTCCGGCGGGATCGCGGCCTCGGTCATGGCGAGGTTCTGCGTGGTGATCGCGTCGGCCACCGCGCGCAGCAGCTCGTCCTTGTCCTGGAAGCAGTAGTGGACGACGCCGAGGGACACCCCGGCCTCTGCGGCGACCGCTCGGACGGTGGCGGCGTCGATGCCGTCTCTGCTGGCGACCGCCAACGCGGCTTGGATGAGTTGCTCACGCCGCTCGGCGACTGGCAGACGATTCATGGTTGGTTCCCCCCCGGAAATCCGCCGCGTGGTCTCGCACCGGCCAGTGCGAACTGCATCCACGCGCCCCCTTGCCTCATTTCAACGGCGGTCATGACAATAGTCAAGGGAATCAGGCACTTGACTTGGACGGCCGCCCAGAATCAAGGTCAGCACATGACCACGGGCACGGGGCAACTCCGCTGGCAGAACTGGGCGCGCACGGAATCAGCGCACCCCGCGCAGGTCGCACACCCCCGCGACCTGGAGCACCTGGCCTCGATCGTACGTTCGAGGGACGGCCTGCGCGTGCGCGCCGTCGGCGCCGGGCACTCCTTCACCGGCGCGGCCGTCACCGACGGCATCCAGATCCGCATGGACGCGCTCAACCTGCTTGAGCGCGTCGACCCGCGCCCCGACGGGACGGCGCTTGTCACCGTCGGCGCGGGCATCCGCCTGCACGAGCTCAACCGGGTCCTCGCCGCGTGCGGGCTCGCAATGCGCAACCTCGGCGACATCGACAGGCAGACGCTCTCCGGCGCGATCTCCACGGGGACGCACGGCACCGGCTCCCGCCTGGGCGGCCTCGCCACACAGGTGGTCGGCATCCGGCTCGTCACCGCGCAGGGCGACGTGGTCGACACCTCGCCCCAGCACCAGCCCGAGCTCTTCGAGGTTGCCCGGCTGGGCTTGGGCAGCGTCGGCGTGATCGCCGCGATCACCTTCGAGGCGGTGCCCGCGTTCCACCTGCGCGCGGTGGAGGAGCCGTTGCCGCTCGACGAGGTGCTCGAGCGGCTGGACGGCCCCGACGGCCTCGTCGACACCCATGATCATTTCGAGTTCTACTGGTTCCCCCATACCCGCCGCGCGCTGACCAAGAGCAACAACCGCGCGCCTGCCGATGCGGGGCCGCGGCTGAATCCGCTGCGCGGCTGGGTGGACGACGAGCTGCTGTCGAACGGCGTGTTCGCAGCCACGAACCGGCTCGCCGCCGCGGCGCCCGCCCTCACACCCCGGATCAACCGCATCGCGTCGCGGGCGCTGAGCGCGCGCGCCTACACCGCGCCCTCCCCCGACGTGTTCGCGTCTCCGCGCCGGGTCCGCTTCCGCGAGATGGAGTACGCCATTCCTCGCGACCGGGTGCGCGAGGTGCTGGCGGAGATCGACTCGTGGATCGACTCCTCAGCGGTCAACATCCCGTTCCCGCTGGAGGTCCGGTTCGCCGCGCCGGACGACGTCTGGCTCTCGACCGCGCACGGCCGGTCGACGGCGTACGTCGCGGCGCACCAGTACCTCCACCTGCCCTACGGCCGCTACTTCCAGGCGGTCGAGCGGATCATGGCGCAGGTGGACGGCCGCCCGCACTGGGGCAAGCTGCACTGGCTGGACGCCGATCGCCTGTCCCAGCTCTATCCGCGCTTCGCCGACGCGTGCGCGGTGCGCGCCCAGGCCGACCCGGAGGGCGCGTTCTCGAACGAGTACGTCGACCGGGTGCTCGGTCCCGTCGCGGGGGCGGCCCACCAGTCCTGAGCGGCCATTCCTTACCGCGGAGATGGGAAGCCCAGCAGGCGGAACGCACAAGACACGGGGAGCCGCGTCGTGCTTGCCTGGACCATGAGCCGAGCAGTGGTCGCCCAGGCCTACGGCGGGCCCGAGGCCCTCGCCATCGTCGACGAGCCCGACCGGCCGCCAGGCCCCGGCGAGGTGCTCGTGGAGGTCCGCGCGGCGGGGGTCAACCCCGCCGACTGGAAGGCCTACTCGGGGCTGTGGGGCGCCGACCCGAGCCGGCTGCCGCTCCACCTGGGCTACGAGGTCGCGGGGACCGTGCTCGACGTGGGCCCCGGCGTCGAGGCGCCCCGCGTGGGCGACGAGGTGATCGCCTGGCCCGTCACCGGCGGGTACGCCGAGCGTGTCGTCGCTCCCGCGCGGGTGGTGGCGCCCCGCCCCGCCGGGCTCAGTTGGGCGCAATCCGCGGGCCTGCTGCTCACCGGCGCCGCCGCCGTGCACCTGCTCACGGCCACCCGCGTGGGCGCCGAGGACGTCGTGCTGGTCCACGGCGGATCAGGTGGCGTGGGGCGGATCGCCGTGCAGCTCGCGTTGCTCGAGGGGGCGCGGGTCGTGGCCACCGCCGGCCCCGCCGCGCATGACGACCTGCGCCAGCTCGGCGCCATCCCGGTCGCCTACGGCCCGGGACTGCTGCAGCGGTTGCGGGCCGTCGCCGCGCAGACCGGCCCGTTCACCGTGGCGCTCGACACCGCAGGGACTGACGAGGCGCTGGACGCCTCCGCGACGCTGGTGGCCGACCGCAGCCGCATCGCGACGATCGCCGGCTTCGAGCGCGCCCGGGAGCTCGGCGTCCAGATGCTCGGCAACGGGCCCGGCGCCGATCCGGGCGACGACATCCGTGACGCCGCCCGCGCCCACCTGGCCCGCCTCGCGGACGAGGGCGTCCTCGATGTCACGGTGGCGCGCACGTACCCCCTGGACGACGCCGCGCGCGCCCATGCCGACAGCCGCAGCGGCCACGCGCGCGGGAAGCTGGTGCTGATCCCGTAGCCCGCCCCGCGTAGTCCGCCACGCATCGGGCCGCCTCGCGCCGGGCCGGCGGCCAGGCGCCTTGACGCGGCGCTACGCGTGCCGCTCGCGCAGCCGTGCCAGGTGGTCGTCGGCGGGGGCTGGCGCGGCGGCGACGTCCTGCGCGGTGAGCACGCCCGCCTGCTCGTCATCGAGGTCGGCCAGGCCCTTGATCGTCGCCTCCAGCACGTCCACGGGGATGCGCACCCGCAGGCGCACCCGGGGCGGCCCCTCACGGCGTGGAAGCGGCGCCGGCAGACTCCGCAGCTCCCCGGTGGGCGTTGGGCCGGTCGGCCCTCGGAGCGCTCCCACACGGGAGTCCGCGCGGGGCGGGGGGCGGTGCGTCGTCGTCACGAACGGGGACGGTACCGGACATTTGCCCGCGGGTGCGAGACCTGGAATCACGCCGCGGCTCGTGGGACACTTCCGGCCGATCTGGGGCCCCGGGCGGCTCAGCCGGCGGCGACGACCAACGCCGTGGCGATCGCCGCCACTCCCTCGCCGCGTCCCGTCAGGCCCAGACCGTCGGTCGTGGTGGCGGAGACGCTCACTGGCGCCCCGGCAGCCGCCGACAGCGCCGCGACCGCCTCAGCCCGGCGCGGTCCCAGACGCGGCCGGTTGCCGATCACCTGCACGGCCACGTTGCCGATGGCGAAGCCCGCCTCGCGGACCCGCCGTGCGGCCTCGGCGAGCAGCACAGTGCCCGCGGCCCCGCGCCACTGCGGCTCCGACGTCCCGAAGTGGCTGCCCAGATCGCCGATGCCCGCTGCCGAGAGCAACGCGTCGGCCGCGGCATGGGCCGCCACGTCGGCGTCCGAGTGGCCCTCCAGCGGCCGCTCCCCCGGCCACGCCAGGCCGGCCAGGTGCAGCACCGCGTCAGGCGCCGGGTTCACCGCGTACGCGTGCACGTCGACGCCGACGCCCGTGCGGGGGAGCACGACTCGACCGGCTTCTTGTGGGTCGCTGGGGTCGCTCAACTGGGTTCTCCGTCCTGCGGCGTCGCCGGGCCCGTGGGGCGCGCGCTCGCGACGCCCGCCGGCTCGGCGGGTGATCGGCCGGCGAGCACCAGCTCGGCGACGGCCAGGTCCCAGGGGGTGGTGATCTTCGCGGCGTCCGGGTGGCCGGGGACGACCCACACCGCCTCGCCGAGCTCCTCGACGAGCCCGGCGTCGTCGGAGGCGGCCACCGACTCGTCATGCGCGCGGAGCCGCCCGGCGGCGTGCGCGCGGTCGAGGAGCTCGCGGGTGAAGCCCTGTGGCGTCTGCACGGCGCGCAGCTCGTCGCGCGCGACTGTCTCGACCACGGGCCAGCCCTGCGTGTCCGGACCACCCTGGGCGTCCGGCCGGCCCTGTGCGTCGCCTGCGCGCGGGTCGACGCGCTTGATCGTGTCGGCGACGGCGAGGCCGGGGACCACTGCGCCGTGGCCCGCGCGCACCGCGTCGATGACACGGCGCACCACCGGCGCCGGGACGAGCGCACGGGCCGCGTCATGCACCAGCACGAGGTCGGCATCCGGCGGCAGCGCGGCGAGCCCGGCCGCGACGGAGCCTTGGCGGGTGGCCCCGCCGGCCACGACGTCGATTCGGGCCCCCCGGGCCGGCGAGTCGAGGCCCGCGAGGCGCAGTGCCCGCTCGAACTCGTGGAGGCGATCGGCGGGAGCGGTGACCACCACCCGATCGAGCCGGTCGGCGGGCGCCGCGCCGCTGCCTTCGCGACCCGTAGCGCCCTCGAGGACGGCGCGAACGGCGTGCACCACCAGGGGCTCGCCCCCGAGAGGCACCAGCGCCTTGGGCAGCGCGTATCCCAGTCGGCTGCCGCTCCCGGCGGCGGTGACGATCGCCGCGACGCTCATCATGCGGCCCCGGATGCTGCTGCTATGACGCCAGGACCTCGTCGAGAATGGCCTCGGCCTTCTCCTCCTCGGTGTGCTCGGCGAGCGCGAGCTCCGAGACGAGAATCTGACGCGCCTTCGCGAGCATCCGCTTCTCGCCAGCCGAAAGGCCGCGGTCCGCGTCGCGCCGGGAAAGGTCGCGCACGACCTCGGCGACCTTGATCACATCGCCCGAGGCGAGCTTCTCGAGGTTGGCCTTGTAACGGCGCGACCAGTTGGTCGGCTCTTCGGTGTAAGGCGCGCGCAGCACCTCGAAAACGCGGTCCAGGCCCTCCTGGCCCACGACGTCACGAACTCCCACGAGGTCGACGTTCTCCGCCGGAACCTCGATGGTGAGGTCCCCTTGGGCGACCTTCAGCTTGAGGTAGAGCTTGTCCTCGCCGCGGATGGTCCTCGTCTTGATCTCTTCGATCAGCGCTGCACCGTGGTGCGGGTAGACAACCGTCTCCCCAACAGTGAAAGTCATCTGAAGGTGTCCCCTTTCGCGGTGATCCATCTTATCACGGGCAAAAATGGCCCTCCCGGGGCCGCCCAGCCATTTGCGCAGGTCAAGCGACGCGCACACGCACGAGGCGCCAAGAGAGGTGCGACACACCACTAGGCTGTCGGCAGGGACCTTCGTCCCGGTCGCGTTCGCACCCCCGAACACACGCCCGCACCGCCCCCGTACCGCCCTGCCCCGAGGAGTCACAGTGGTCCGCGCCACGTCCGTCCGCCGCCGGTTCGCCCTCGCAGGCGTTGTCGCGCTCGTGAGCGCCGGACTGGCCGGGTGCTCCGCGACCAACGAGATCACCACGCAGCTCGACTACGCGGCGTCCGACGGCGTGCGCGCGACGATCGGCGACGTCACGGCGGAGAACCTGCTGGTCATCACCGCCGGCGAGGGCGAGCTGGGCGCGCTGCAGGGCGCGTTCACCAACCGCGGCAGCGCCGACGTGGACGTCACCCTGACCACCGAGGACAACACCGAGCTGGCCTCGGTGCCCGTCGCCGCCGGGTCCACTGTGCTGCTCGGCGGCACGCGCGGCGAGCTCGTCACGTTCACCACGCCGGTGGCGCCCGGCGCCGTCCTGCCCGTGACGCTCACCACCGGCTCGGCCGGCTCCGAGGCGGTGTCGGTGCCCGTGCTCGACGGGACGCTGTCCGAGTACACGGCGCTCGTGCCCACCGCGACGCCGACCGCCACCACCGAGCCGGAGCCGACCACGACGCCCGAGGCCACCGCGACGCCGACGGCCACGCCCACCGCCGGCTGACCGCCGACCACGCGTCCCGCGGCACTGCATGCGAGCGGCCCCACGACACGTCGTCGTGGGGCCTCTCGCATGCCTGCTCAGCCGAAGCGGCCCGAGATGTAGTCCTCGGTGGCCTTCTGGCGCGGCGAGGAGAACATCGTCGCCGTGTCGTCCAGCTCGACCAGCCGCCCGGGCTCCCCGGTGCCCGCGATCGTGAAGAACGCGGTGCGGTCCGAGACGCGCGCGGCCTGCTGCATGTTGTGCGTGACGATGACGATCGTGTACTCGGCCTTGAGCTCGGAGATGAGATCCTCGATGGCGAGGGTCGAGATGGGGTCGAGCGCGGAGCACGGCTCGTCCATGAGCAGCACCTGCGGGCTGACGGCGATGGCGCGGGCGATGCACAGGCGCTGCTGCTGGCCGCCGGACAGGCCCGCGCCGGGGCGGTCGAGCCGGTCCTTGACCTCGTTCCACAGGTTCGCGCGGCGCAGCGAGGACTCCACGAGATCCTGGGCGTCGCCCTTGGAGATGCGGCGGTTGTTCAGCCGCACGCCCGCCAGCACGTTGCCGGCGATCGACATGGTCGGGAACGGGTTGGGCCGCTGGAAGACCATGCCGACCTGGCGCCGCACCGCCACCGGGTCGATGTCGCGCCCGTACAGGTCGACGCCGTCGATCTCGACCTTGCCCTCGACGCGCGCGCCCGGCACGACCTCATGCATGCGGTTCAGGGTGCGCAGGAACGTCGACTTGCCGCAGCCCGAGGGGCCGATGAACGCGGTCACCGAGCGCGGCTCGATGGACATCTCGACGTCCGCGACGGCCCGGAAGGCGCCGTAGTAGATGTTGAGGTCCTTGACCTCGATGCGCTGTGCCATCGGATCTTCCTGTCGTGTCCGGGGGGTGGGTCCGGGAGTGGTCGGGGTGGCCATCAGCGGGGCAGCTTCGGCGCGAACATGCGGGTGATGAGGCGGGCCACCAGGTTCAGCAGCATCACGATGAGGATGAGCACGAGCGCCGCGGCCCACGCCCGCAAGTACGCGATGTCGGGGATGCAGGCGACGCTCGCGTCGTTGCACGGCGTCAGGCCCTGGCTGTACTGCCGGTAGACGTACACGGGCAGCGTCATCATGCGGCCCTCGAAGAGGTTGTAGTTGATCGAGTCGATGACGCCGACGGTGATGAGCAG
>JAEWEI010000158.1 GCA_023389545.1 Actinomycetes bacterium
GCCGGGACCCTGCGGGCCGGCGGCGATCGCCTCGTGGTGCCGGATGACCTCCTCGACGATGAACGCGAGGAACTTCTTGGCGAACACCGGGTCGAGGTCGGCCTCGTGGGCCAGGTCCCGCAGCCGGGCCACCTGGCGGGCCTCCCGGCCCGGGTCCGACGGCGGCAATCCGCGGGCGGCCTTCAGGACGCCGACCTGCTGCGTCGCCTTGAAGCGCTCGGCGAGCAGGTAGACCAGCGCGGCGTCGATGTTGTCGATGCTGCCGCGGAGCCGGAGCAGCTCGGGGGGCAGCTCGTGGGGGGTCGAGTCGTTCACACGTCGATCCTAGGCGTGGGCGATGGACCCGCCTGGGACCCTGCCGTCAGGCCGACTTCTCGCGCGGCGTCCGCTTGGTGCTCGGCGCCTCGCGCGGGACGAGCGTCGGGTTGACGTTCTCGAGCACCACCTCGCGCGTGATGACGACACGCTCGACGTCGTCGCGGCTCGGCACCTCGAACATCACCTGCTGCAGGACCTCTTCCATGATGGCCCGCAGCCCGCGAGCCCCCGTGCCGCGCAGCAGCGCCTGGTCGGCGATGGCCGTGACCGCGTCGTCGGTGAACTCCAGCTCGACGCCGTCGATCTCGAACATGCGCTGGTACTGCTTGACCAGGGCGTTGCGCGGCTCCGTGAGGATGCGCACCAGCGCGTCGCGGTCGAGCGGCGAGACGGTGGTGATGACGGGCACGCGGCCGATGAACTCGGGGATCAGGCCGAACTTCAGCAGGTCCTCCGGCATGACCTCGTCGTACACGTCGGTGTCGTCGGCGGAGTGCAGCGGCGCCCCGAAGCCGATGCCCCGGCGGCCCGCGCGGGACGTGATGATCTCGTCGAGGCCCGCGAAGGCCCCCGCGACGATGAACAGCACGTTCGTCGTGTCGATCTGGATGAACTCCTGGTGGGGGTGCTTGCGGCCGCCCTGCGGCGGCACCGAGGCGGTGGTCCCCTCGAGGATCTTCAGCAGCGCCTGCTGCACGCCCTCGCCCGACACGTCGCGGGTGATCGACGGGTTCTCGCTCTTGCGGGCGATCTTGTCGACCTCGTCGATGTAGATGATGCCCGTCTCGGCTCGCTTGACGTCGTAATCGGCGGCCTGGATGAGCTTGAGCAGGATGTTCTCGACGTCTTCGCCCACGTATCCCGCCTCGGTCAGCGCCGTGGCGTCGGCGATGGCGAACGGGACGTTCAGCATCTTCGCGAGAGTCTGCGCGAGGTACGTCTTGCCGCAGCCCGTGGGGCCGATCAGCAGGATGTTCGACTTCGCGAGCTCGATCGCGTCCTCGCCGGCGGAGCCCGGGGCGCGGCTCTGCTCGCCAGCCTGGATCCGCTTGTAGTGGTTGTACACCGCGACGGCGAGGGACCGCTTCGCGGGCTCCTGCCCGACGATGTACTCCTCGAGGAAGGCGAAGATCTCCTTCGGCTTCGGCAGCTCCACCATGCCCACCTCAGTGGACTCGGCGAGCTCCTCCTCGATGATCTCGTTGCACAGGTCGATGCACTCGTCGCAGATGTAGACGCCGGGGCCCGCGATCAGCTTCTTGACCTGCTTCTGGGACTTGCCGCAGAACGAGCACTTGAGGAGATCGGCCCCGTCCCCGATGCGAGCCACGTCCGTCCCCTTCTCTCGTGTCGCCCTCCGCCCGGCGGGCGGTGCGGTCCATCCGCGGCCCCGCGCCCGAGTTGGACGCTTGACCGTGCTCCCACCATTGCACACCACGGACGCCGTGATGTCAGCCCGCCGGGCCGCAGCGCCCCCGACATGTCCCGGCCAGGCCCCGCTCGGGGGCCCGGCCGGGAGCAGGTCAGGACGGCTCGACGGTGGTCGCGACGGCGCCCTTGCGGGACGCCAGCACCTGGTCGATCAGGCCATACTCGAGAGCCTGCGCCGCCGTGAGGATCTTGTCGCGCTCGATGTCCTGGCGGATCTGGTCGATCGGCCGGCTCGTGTGGTGCGCGAGCGTCTCCTCGAGCCACTCGCGCATCCGGATCAACTCGTTGGCGTGGATCTCGATGTCGGACGCCTGCGCGTAGCCACCGTTCTCCATCGCCGGCTGGTGGATGAGCACGCGGGCGTTCGGCAGCGCGAGGCGCTTGCCGGGCGTCCCCGCCGCGAGCAGCACGGCGGCGGCCGAGGCGGCCTGCCCCAGGCAGACCGTCATGATGTGCGGCTTGACGTACTGCATCGTGTCGTAGATCGCCGTGAGCGCGGTGAACGAGCCGCCGGGCGAGTTGATGTACAGCGTGATGTCGCGGTCCGGGTCGCTGCTCTCCAGCACCAGGAGCTGGGCCATCACGTCGTCGGCGGACGCGTCGTCCACCTGCACGCCGAGGAACACGATGCGGTCCTCGAAGAGCTTGGTGTAGGGGTCCTGGCGCTTGAAGCCGTAGGCCGTGCGCTCCTCGAACTGGGGCAGCACGTAGCGGCTGCTCGGGGACGCGGGCGCCGCGCCTCCGAAGCCGCTCAAACGCCCGGCGCGGGCGATGAACTGGGACTCGATGCTCACTGGGGTTCTCCTCGTGTCTCGCGGTGGTCGGTCGGCAGCCCGGTCAGGAGCTCTCCGTGCCACCACCGCCCGTGACGGCGCCGGATGTGGTGACGACGTGGTCGATGAAGCCGTACTCGAGCGCCTCGGTCGCGGTGAACCACCGGTCACGATCGGAGTCGGAGTTGATCTGCTCGGGCGTCTTGCCCGTCTGCTCGGCGGTGAGCTCCGCGAGCGTCTTCTTCATGTGCATGATCAGCTGCGCGTTGATCCGCACGTCCGTGGCGGTGCCGCTGATGCCGCCCGACGGCTGGTGCATCATCACGCGGGCGTGCGGCGTGGCGTAGCGCTTGCCCTTGGCGCCCGAGGACAGCAGGAACTGGCCCATCGAGGCGGCCATGCCCATCGCGATCGTCGCGACGTCCGGGCCGATGTACTGCATCGTGTCGTAGATCGCCATGCCCGCGGTGATGGAGCCGCCTGGCGAGTTGATGTACAGCCAGATGTCCTTCTCAGGGTCCTCGGCTGCCAGCAGCATCATCTGGGCGCAGATGGCGTTCGCGTTCTCGTCGCGGACCTCCGTGCCGAGCCAGATGATGCGTTCACGCAGCAGCCGGTTGTAGATGCTGTCGTTGAGGCCGAGCCCCGCAGAGTCGGCCCGGGCGATCCCCGGCGTGTGGTCGTTCACGAAGGCTCCCTCGTCAGACTGTGTCGGCCGGACTCCGGATCACCCGGGCCTGGCCCCTGCACGTGCTGCGACCCTAACGCGGCGCACCTGCCCCGAACGTCCCGCCGAGGCGTCTTTTCGCTGACGGCGCACACCGTTGCCGGAGCACAGCGGAGGCCCCCCCCCACCC
>JAEWEI010000364.1 GCA_023389545.1 Actinomycetes bacterium
CGGACGATGTGCGCGCCGATGTAGCCGGCCCCTCCGGTGACGATCACCGTCATGTGGTCCCCCTGCTCTCGTGCCCCGGCGAGCCTTCCGGATGCCGGTGGCGGTCGCGTCTGCCGGTAGGGTGACGCTGTGTCATCCACCACTGGCCAGACGCCCGATAAGTCCGCTGCGGACACCTTTCCGGACCTGTCCGGCCTGATCAAGGCCTATGACGTCCGTGGTGTCGTGCCCGCCGAGCTCAACCCCGAGGTCACCCGCGCGATCGGCGCGGCGTTCGCCGACGTCGTGGTCGTGCCGGAGGCCCCGGCGGGCCAGCGCCCGCGCGCGGTGATCGGCAACGACATGCGCCCCTCGGGCCCCGAGCTGGTCGCGGCGTTCGCCGACGGCCTGGCCGGGCGCGGCGTCGACGTGACGCTGATCGGCCTGGCGTCCACCGACGGCCTGTACTTCGCGTCCGGCTCGCTGGACATCCCCGGCGCGATGTTCACCGCCAGCCACAACCCCGCGCAGTACAACGGCATCAAGCTGTGCCGCGCGGGCGCGCGTCCCGTCGGGCAGGACTCCGGGCTGGCGCAGGTGCGCGAGCTCGCCTCGCGGTACCTGGCGCTCGGTGTGGAGCCCGTCGAGGGCGTGGAGCCCGGCACGATCACGGAGCAGGACCTGCTGCCCGAGTACGCCGCGTTCCTGCGCTCGCTGGTCGACCTGTCCGGCATCCGCCCGCTCAAGGTCGTCGTCGACGCGGGCAACGGGATGGGCGGCTTCACGGCGCCCGCCGTGCTCGGCACAGGCGCGGGCCTGCCCGCGCTGCCGCTCGAGGTCGTCCCGCTGTACTTCGAGCTCGACGGCACGTTCCCCAACCACGAGGCCAACCCCCTCGAGCCGGAGAACCTGCGCGACCTGCAGGCTGCAGTGGTCGAGCACGGCGCCGACATCGGGCTCGCCTTCGACGGCGACGCGGACCGCTGCTTCGTGATCGACGAGAACGGCGACCCGGTCAGCCCGTCCGCGATCACGGCCCTCGTGGGGCTGCGCGAGGTGGCGCGCGAGCAGGCCGCCGGCCGCCCCACGCCCACGGTGATCCACAACCTCATCACGTCGCAGGTGGTGCCCGACCTAGTGGGGGCCGCCGGCGCGAAGTTGGTGCGGACCCGGGTCGGCCACTCGTTCATCAAGGCCGAGATGGCCAAGCACGAGGCCGTGTTCGGCGGCGAGCACAGCGCCCACTACTACTTCCGCGACTTCTTCTTCGCCGACACCGGCATGCTCGCGGCGCTGCACGTCCTGGCGGCGCTGGGCGGGCAGGAGCACCCGCTGTCGGCGCTGGCGGAGATCTACCAGCCGTACTCGGCGAGCGGGGAGATCAACTCCCGTGTCGACGACGTGCCCGCCGCGCGCGCCCGCGTGGTGCAGGCGTATGTCACCGAGCAGGGCGCGGGCCCCGTCACCGTCGACGAGCTCGACGGCCTGACGGTGTCGCACTGGGACGCCACCCCGCAGTGGTGGTTCAACCTCCGCGCCTCGAACACCGAGCCGCTGCTGCGGCTGAACGTCGAGGCCGCGGACGAGGACATCATGATCAAGGTGCGCGACGACGTGCTCGCGCTCGTGCGCCAGGCCGAGGAGGACTGACATGTCGCAAGAGAACACTGTGGGCCTTGAGCCGTGGCTGCGCGAGATCCTGCGCTGCCCGGTGACCGGCGCGACGCTCGTCGACGCCGTGGGCCCCGACGGGGAGCCCGAGCTGCACTCCACCGACGCCGAGAACCCCTTGGCGTACCCGGTCCGGGACGGCATCCCGGTGCTGCTCAAGGACGAGGCCCGCTCGCTGCGCTGACCGCGTGGCCGCCCCCGGTCGCTGGCCGGTGCGGTTGTCCGCTGTGACCTAGTATTCCGCTGGCCGTCGTCACGGCGGCCAGCGTGAGCGTGCCGGACGGCCGCTGCGCCTGGTGCGACCAGGAGGATCACATGGCCCACGGCGGCGGCACGAAGGCGATTGTCGCGGCGCTCGCCGCCAACCTCGGCATCGCGGTGACCAAGTTCATCGCTTACCTGCTCACCGCGTCGAGCTCGATGCTCGCCGAGTCGGTGCACTCGCTCGCCGATTCCGGCAACCAGGCGCTGCTCCTGGTGGGCGGCCGGCGCGCGCGCCGCGCGGCGGACGAGCGGCATCCGTTCGGCTATGGGCGTGAGCGGTACGTGTACGCCTTCATCGTCTCGATCGTGCTGTTCACGCTGGGCGGGGTGTTCGCGCTGTACGAGGCGTGGCACAAGTGGGAGGACCCGCATCCGATCGACTCGTGGCAGTGGGTGCCGGTCACCGTGCTGCTCGCGGCCATCGTGATGGAGAGCTTCTCGTTCCGCACGGCCATCCACGAGGCGAACCCGCTGCGCGGCTCGCAGACGTGGACGCAGTTCATCCGCCGCGCGAAGGCCCCGGAGCTGCCGGTGGTGCTCCTGGAGGACTTCGGCGCGCTGGTGGGCCTGGTGCTGGCCTTGGGCGGTGTGTCGATGACGCTCGTCACCGACGATGGGCGCTGGGACGCGGCCGGCACGGCGTGCATCGGCGTGCTGCTGGTGGTCATCGCCGTGGTGCTTGCGCTCGAGACCAAGTCGCTGCTGCTGGGCGAGTCCGCCACCGAGCAGGACGTGGACGCGATCGAGGCCGCGCTGGCCGGCGAGGGCGTGCGCTCGCTGATCCACCTGCGCACGCTGCACCTGGGGCCGGAGGAGCTGCTCGTCGCCGCGAAGATCGAGATCGCGCCCACCGCGTCTGCCGCCGAGATCGCTGCGGCCATCGACGCGGCCGAGCGGCGGGTGCGGGCGGCGGTGCCCATCGCCACGGCCATCTACCTCGAGCCGGACCTGCGCCACGGCACGGGCGCGTCAGCGCTCGAGGACTGACGCGCCGGCCCCCACTGGAACACGGCCGAGGGGCCCGGTCCGCAGCATTGCGGTCCGGGCCCCTCGTCTCGGTGGGTGGCGTCAGGCCTGGGCGGCGGCCTTGAGGTCGTCGACGAACGTCGGGTTCGCGTCGAGCCATTCGCGCACGGCGATCGCGGGGTCCGCGCCGTTGCCCTCGTAGATGAGGTTCTCCAACGAGAAGAGCTGCTCGTCGGTCATACGGAACGCCTTGATCCAGGAGGAGAGCGTCGGGTAGTCCGCGGTGAAGTCGGTGCGGCCCATCGAGTGGATCTCCTCGGCGGCGCCCAGCGCGCCCTCGGGGTCTTCGAGGTCGCGGACGGGGTACGCGTCGTAGGCCCAGTGCGGGCGCCACAGGGTCGCCGCGATGGGCTCGCCCGCGTCGGTGGCGCCCTTGAGCTCGGCGAGCATCGCCGGCGTCGAGGAGATGAGCAGGTCCATGCCCTCGAGCCCGTAGGTGGGGATGACGGCGTTCTGCACGATGCGGGTCAGCCCGGCGCCGGCCTCGATGCCGACGATCCGGCCGCCGAACTCAGCGGACGCGGCGGCGAGCTCGGTGAGGGACGTGATCGACGAGTCCTCATTGACGACGACGGTGAGCTTGGCGTTGTCGTACCAGGCGCCCAGGTCCTCCATGTCGTCGCCGTACTCGTCGAGGTAGTCCGCATGCGTCTCGGGCAGCCACATGTCGAAGTTGACGTCGAAGTCACCGCCGGCCATGCCCGTGTAGACGATCCCCGGGTCGGCCTCCTCGCTGGTGACGGTGTAGCCCTCGTCCTCGAGGATCGCGGCGAACAGGTGGGAGACGGCGATGCCCTCGTCCCAGCCGGAGTGGATGCCGATGGAGACGCTGGACAGGTCGCCGTTGTCGAGGCGCTCGTCGGCGGCCGCTTCGGAAGAGGACGAGCAGGCCGTGAGCCCGAGCGCGAGGGTCGCGACGGTGGCGATAGCGAGGTGGCGTGACGTGCGGTGGGTCATGTTTCCTTCCTGGTGGCATGCGGCAGGGAGCCGCGTGCCGGGGTGGGGCAGTCGGTAGTGGTTCAGACGTTGGTGGCGCGCAGGGCGCGCGCGACAGGGGACCGGTCGCCAAGGGCTGCGGTGACGCGGTCGAGGAAGACCGCGAGGATCACCACGGAGACGCCGGCCTCGAAGCCGAGGGAGATGTTGACCCGCTGCAGGGCCGTGACGACGTCGCGGCCGAGCCCGGCGGCGCCGACCATGCCGGAGATCACGACCATCGACAGGGACAGCATGATCACCTGGTTGACGCCGGCCATGATGGTCGGCATCGCGAGGGGCAGCTGGATCTGGCGCAGGATGCGTCGCTCGCCCGAGCCGAACGCGTGGCCCGCCTCGACGACCTCGCGGTCCACCTGCCGGATGCCGAGCTCGGTGAACCGGACCCCGGGCGCCATCGCGAAGATGACGGTGGCGACGATGCCCGGCACCACGCCCACCCGGAAGATCACCACGGTGGGGATCAGGTAGACGAACGCCGGCATGGTCTGCATGAGGTCGAGCACCGGGCGCACGATCTGGGAGACCCGGTCGTTGCGGGCGCACCAGATGCCGAGCGGGATGGCGAGCACGAGGGCGACGACGCTGGCGAGGATCACCAGGGCGAGGGTGTTCATCGCGTTCGACCACTGGTCGACGGCGGCGATGAGCGTGAACCCGACGAGCGAGCCGACCGCGAGCCGCCAGCCCTTGACGAGCAGCGCCACCGCGGCGAGGACGAGCGCGACCAGCCAGAACGGGGGCCCGCCGAGGAGGGTGTCGAGGGAGCCGTAGCACCACTCGAGCACGGCGCGGATCTGGTCGAAGAGCCCGCGGAACGTGCTGGTGACCCAGTCGACGACGTCGGCGGCCCACTCTCCGAGGGGCAGGCGCGGCATGCCGGTGGACGTGGACGTGGACGAGGACGCGGCCCTGGCCGTGGCGGCGCCGATCATGCGAGCACCGCCGTGGTCTCGTCGGCCTGGGTGGGGGTCTGGGGTTGTGAGTCGGGGACGGTTGGCGTGCCCCGCGCCGGTGTCTGCTCATTCGGCACCATGGCCTCGAGCAGCGTCACCCGGGGCACGACGCCGATGAGCCGCCCGGCCTCGTCGGTGACGGGGATGGGCAGGGCCGACTCGGCGGCGGGCGCGAACAGCTCGCCGAGCGGGGTATCGGGGGAGACGGGCGCCACGTCGGCGCGCACCAGCTCGGCGAGGGTGTCCGCGCCGTTCCGGAGCGCTGTGACGACGTCGGCGTCGTGGACCATGCCGCGCAGCGCGCGGGTGCGGTCGAGCACGTAGGCGGCGGACACCTGCTGCTCGCGCATGGTGCGCAGGGCGA
>JAEWEI010000400.1 GCA_023389545.1 Actinomycetes bacterium
CCTGCGGCCCGGGCGGGCCCGCCGCACGGTCCTCGACGACCGCCAGCGCGCGCTCGTGCACCGCGTCGCCGCGCTGCTGCTCGACTACCCCGACGATGACCTGCTGGGCCGGCTGCCGTCACTGCGCACAGCAGTCGATGCCCTGCCCCAGCCGGTGCGGGGCGACCTCGCGGGCGTGATCGATCATCTGGCGGCACTGGCGCCCCGGGAGGCGGGGGCCGCCTACGTCGAGACTTTCGACCTGCGCCGGCGCGCATGCCTCTACCTGACGTACTACGCGCACGGCGACACGCGCCAGCGCGGCATGGCCCTGCTCGCGTTCAAGCAGGCCTACCGCGCCGCCGGGCTGCTGCTACGCGACGACGAGCTGCCCGACCACCTCTGCGTGGTGCTCGAGTTCGCGGCGACGCAGGACCTGGCCGCCGGGACCGCGCTGCTGCTCGAGCACCGCGCCGGGCTGGAGGTGCTGCGACTCGCCCTGCAAGACGCGGGCTCGCCGTACGCCGGCGCCGTCGTCGCGGTGTGCGCCACCCTCCCGGCACTCGCCGGCGACGACCGGGACGCTGTCGCCCGGCTCGTCGCGCAGGGCCCGCCGGACGAGTCGGTGGGCCTCGAGCCCTACGGCTCCCACGACCCCGCGCTCGCCCCGCCACGCGAAGGAGCACGACGATGAGCTCTGGCGACCTGCTGCTCTGGGTGGTGCTGCCGTACGTGACCCTCGCGATCTTCATCGGCGGGCACATCTGGCGCTACCGCTACGACAAGTTCGGCTGGACCACGCGGTCCTCCCAGCTCTACGAGAGCCGCTTGCTGCGCTGGGGCAGCCCGCTGTTCCACTTCGGCATCCTCGCCGTGGTGGTGGGCCACGTCGCCGGCTTGGTGATCCCCGAGTCCTGGACCGACGCGATCGGCATCTCCGAGGGCGTCTACCACGCGTTCGCTGTGGGGGTGGGGTCGATCGCCGGGTTCTGCACGCTTGTCGGGCTCGCGCTGCTGATCTATCGCCGGCGGACTGTGGGGCCCGTGTTCCGGGCCACGACGCGCATGGACAAAGTGATGTACTTCTTCCTCGCGCTCGTGATCGTGCTGGGCGTGTTCAACACCGTGTCCGGCGCCGTGCCGAGCGTCGAGGGCGACTACAACTACCGCGAGGGCGTGTCGGTGTGGTGGCGCGGGATCTTCTCGTTCCAGCCGAAGCCAGAGCTCATGTCGGAGGCGCCGTTCGGCTTCCAAGCGCATGCGATCGTGGCGATGATCCTGTTCGCGCTGTGGCCGTTCACGCGCCTGGTGCACGTGTTCAGCGCGCCGCTGTTCTACCTATGGCGGCCGTACGTCGTGTACCGCAGCCGGGGCGACCAGCCGGCCCGCCCGGACCGCGCGGGCTGGGGCGCCACAGAGCCGGCGGACCGCTGAGCCTGTGGACCGCTGAGCCTGTGGACCGCTAGACCAGCGCCACCACCGGGGCCAGGATGATCTTCACGATGATGCCGAGCGCGAAGATCGCCGCATACCCGCTGTCGATCCGCTCGTCCACCGTGCGGCTGTTCGCGTAGGCGAGCACCGCTGGCTGCCCCACGAATCCGGCCAGCCCACCGGCGGCGCGCGCCGAGCTGACCCCGATGAGCCGGGCGAGCATGACGAACAGCACCGACGCCGCGCCGACCACGACCACGGCCTCGAGCACGATCTTGAGGCCGAGCAGGGAGAACGCCTGCCCCGCGAACGCCTGGCCGGACGCCAGCCCGGTGGCGGCGAGGAACAGCAGCAGGCCGAGCTGGCGGATGGTGAGGTTCGCCGACTGCGGCAGGCCCCACACCAGCGGCCCAGTGCGCTCGAGCCGTCCGAGCACCATGCCCGCGACCAACGGGCCCGCGGCGGCGCCAAGCGCGAACGACGTCCCACCGGGCAGCGGCACCTGCACCAGGCCGAGCAGCAGGCCGACCACCAGGCCCACGCCCAGGGACAGCGCGTCGATCTCGCTGACCTTGCGCTCGGAGTCGCCGAAGAGGCTGG
The DNA here is from genome assembly GCA_023389545.1 of Actinomycetes bacterium. Classification (GTDB taxonomy): domain Bacteria; phylum Actinomycetota; class Actinomycetes; order Actinomycetales; family Cellulomonadaceae; genus Cellulomonas_A. The sequence continues at coordinate 2,014 of JAEWEI010000400.1, forward strand.
AGACGGCTGACATCTGCTCTCGGGGGACGATGACGCGGACCCGGTCGCCGAGCTCGAGGACGAAGTCGTCGGATGCGAGCAGGTCGAGGTCGCCGCGCCGCACTCGGGTGACGATCCCGCCGAACTTGGCCGGGATGTCGAGCTCGCCGATGGTGCGCCCGGCGACCTTCGGGTTGGACAGCAGGAAGCGGCGGAAGTCGACGACGCTGCGGTCGTGAGCCAGGTGCTGGCCCACGCGCTCTCCCAGGAACTCGCGGGCGCGCCGCACGTCCGGCGACGGGCCGACCACCACCACCACGTCACCCTCGCGCAGTTCCTCGTCCGCCGTGACCACGCGCGTGTGGCCGTCGCGGGCCAGGTACGAGAACCGCACCGACCCGTCGGTGAAGCCCGGCACGTCCCGCAGCGGGCCGGGGCGGTGCACCTCGACGGAGATGTCCACGAGCCCTTGGCGGGCCGCGGACTCGGGGTCGCGCCGCGCGCGCCAGGCCCGCCCGACGGTCAGCGCCACCACGATGATCGAGACGGTGACGCCCACCGGGTAGGACAGCGCGTAGCCGACGGCGGGCTCCTGGCTGCCGTCGGTCGCGGCGGCCGCGGCCGCGAGCGCCGGGGTGCTGGTGAGGGAGCCCGCGAAAATCCCCGACGCGATCGAGGACTCGATGTCGAACCCGCCGGCGAGGATGATCGTGATCCCGGCGGCGATCACGAGGATCACCACGGACACCGCCATGATCGGCAGCTGGCGCCGCAGGTCCCGGAAGAAGCTGTTGCCGGCCGCGAGGCCCACCGTGTAGACGAAGAGCGCGAGGCCCAGGCTCTGCAGGAGCCCTAGGCCGTCCCCGAGCCGTGGGTCGAGGGCGCCGACGGCGAGCCCGACGAAGAGCGCGCCCGCGGCGCCGAAGCGCAGCGGGCCGAAGGGGACGGCGCCGAGCAGCGATCCCAGGGCCAGCACCAGCAGGATCGTCAGGAGCGGGGAGGCGGCGAGGATCTCGATCATCGGGCTGCCTGGTGTGTCACGTGCGTCTCCCCACGGGGGCGCGCTGCCCCCACCCGCTCATCCTAGGAGCGCCGGGGGCGGGGGCGGCCCCCGACCGCGAGCCGGGGAGCGGCAGAGCGCTCTGCCCCTCCCCGGCCCTGGCCTCGAGGCCTACGCCTCGACCCTCACGAGCGTGAACGGATCCGCACCGTCCCCACCAGTGGGGTGTCCTGCGACGACGGCCCGACGTACACGGGCACGTCGCCCGACGGCGTCACCCAGCGGTCGCCGTCGACGTCCCAGTACGAGAACGCGTACTGGTCGAGCTCGAG